>NZ_VCDN01000001.1:0-77024 GCF_033949405.1 Xenorhabdus santafensis
AAGATTCGGTGTGGAATTTGAGGCAGGTTGATGAGGAAAAAACAGAAAGATTAAACTGATGAACACTCATCATAAATATAAAATTGGTGGCAAAAACAGAGGGGGATTAGAGTAATGATTTTGAACAAGCAAATAATCAAAACATGATGATTTCTATCTCAACAAAGATGGTGTTTTTGGATTGGGTTTTACACCCATTTTACACCAGTTTTACACCAAGCAAATTTGAGACATAAAAAAACCAACCTTAACAGGTTGGTTTTTCTAGGGAATTTTGGTCGGCATGATAGGATTTGAACCTACGACCCCCGACACCCCATGACGGTGCGCTACCAGGCTGCGCTACATGCCGATGGCTCCATATATTACCGTTTTTTATTTCTAACGCAAGACCTCAATGTAATGAGCGCTTGATTTTTAAACGATTAATTTGCTAAAAAACGTTTCAATTCAGTTAATATCTGTAATAGTTGGGCGAGATTAGGTTTCGCGCCATGAACTTCATTGCCATTTAAATCATACAGATAATATTCTCCATCTTTAGAAAGATAGATTGTGTTTTTAGCTGTGGTAATAATCAATGAACCATCATCACCTGTAATCAGCCATGGATTTTCCCTCTGTGCATTGAACAAATCTTCGCCTTGAGAGTAATCTTCCGGAGAGTTACTGACATGCAGTAAACGCTGCATAAGTGTTGTCATTATGTCTTGATGACTGGTCAACTTATTTATTGCCTGTGCAGGCGTGCCGGGCCAGTGAACTATCAGCGGGACATGGAGCTGCGCACGGTTGAACTTTTTCCCGCTAAACCAGCCGGTTGCGTTATCAACGGCTTCTTTGTTTTGTTTGGCTGTTATGATAACAATCGTTTTATCCTGAATCCCTTTGTTCGCCAAAGTGCCTAAAACAGTGTTGATCTCCGCATCCAGCGTTTTTTTATCAAACTTATCCGGTGAATGTGTGAAGCCGTTAATATTCAGGAGTGAGAACCATGGAGTTGAGCCACTGCGCGAGTCCAGCCAGTGACGCCATTGCTCTATGGTTAAGTTATCGTTTTGTTTGCTGTTATTCGGCAAGGAATAATCGGTCAAAATAGCATGGCGGTAAAGTGGGGTTTGGAAGCCATTTGAGGAGAAAAGACCGAATTGGTATCCTTGATGTGTCAAGGCATCCAGCAGTGCCGATGGTTTCCGCGCATTAAGGATGCCGTCAAGATAACCCGATGAGATGCCGTAAAATAGGCCAAATAATGCTGTGTCATTATGAATGCCAGTACTGAAATGCTGAGTAAACTGGATATTACTTTTTGCAAATTGCTCTAAGGCTGGCATATTGTTGAGAATGTCTTGATTATCCAGTTCATCCACAACGAGCAGAAGCAGGTTATAGCCGCGCCCGCTGTCTTGATAAGACAGCTTATTCAGGGGGTAATCAACACCCAATGCAGTGGGATTTCCTTGCTGGTCAACCCGGCGTTGATATTCCTGATGATCCAATAACCCATGTTTTTCAAGGAACTTACGCGCTGTCATTGGGTAAGAGAGCGGTAAGTTAGAACGCTGCATGGTGATTGGACGATAAAAATTGGCGTCTGCCCAAATATACATGAGGTGGGAGGCGATAAAGGCGGTGATAAATACCGCTGCCAGAGGTTTACCAAACCGTTGCCGGTTCAGGCTGCGTAGTTTCTGCCAGCTCCATGTGCCAAAGAGCATCTGTATCAAGAAAATAATTGGAATACAGATGAACATCAACTGCCATTCCCTTGCCAATTCACCTTGCTCTGGATTGGTGACTAAATCCCAGACTAATGGCGTTAAGTGCAGGTGAAAGCGAACGTAAACGGAGGAATCAAAGATCAGCATCGTCAGGCTGGCAGTTGCCAGAGCGGCTGAAATAAACCTGAGTAACCGCTGAGACATGACGATAAATGTCAGCGGGAATAAAATCAGTACGTAGGCAGCAAAGACAATAAAACTGAAATGACCGAGCCAACTGACCAGCGCGTAGATGCGACCAAACAGTGAACCCGGCCAGTCAGAAGCAAATAAATAGCGACTGCCCAGCACAAGACTGAACATGATATTGAACAGCGCAAACCAGTGCCCCCAACTGATCATTAGAGAAACTTTTTCGCGGTAATGCTGACGGCTAGTCACCATATATTCTTTACGTTACAGTTTTAATTAAAAATTAATGCGCTTTGTCTTCGTTAATTGAAGACTGTAACGCGTGTGCAAACGAGTCTGCAATGTGTTTGCGTTGAGCAGGAGCAATACTCGTATTGATTAAATTCGTTACCATATTGCCCAAAACCATCAGAGTAAGATCGGTCGGCGTATGGTTTTTCTCGAAAACATTTACCAATTCAGCTAATAAATGTTCAACTTTTTCATCGCTATAGCGAGATGACTGTGGCATATATCAAATATCCTGAATGTACAAAGCCCCATATCTTACCGTATAGAGGGGCGTTTTTCTGCTTTTTTATAACAAATTAATTCACCGGAGCGGGCATAGCTGCCATTTTTGAATTTGTTGCGCTATTTTAAACGCTGTATGCAAGCGTTGATAACTAAATTATGAACGTTTTTCCAACACTTGGTTTTTTGGTTGCAGCAGAAAGATAACAGTGTTTGAATACGCCGCTAACTGCAAGGCCTCGTTCGGTCAAAGCTGCAAAAGGAGTATAAATAATGAGTCTGGAAATTACCCAGATCGCGTTACACCGACTGATTAAACGTGATGAACAAACGTTGGAAGTGATCCTGCGTGAATCTCTGCTCGACACCAATCAAGTGGTAGAAGAGATGATGGCGGAGTTGCACCGTGTGTATAGTGCAAAAAGTAAAGCCTATGGTTTGTTCAATGAAGAGAGTGAACTGGCAGAGTCTCTTCGTCACTTGCGTAAAGGGAATGATGATTTTCTCGGTTTTAGTCGGGCGGCAACAGTTCGTCTGAAAGATGAATTGGCAAAATATCCGTTTGCAGAAGGCGGAACCGTGCTGTTTTGCCAATATCGATATCTGGCAGTGGAATATTTGTTTATTGCCGTGCTGAATAGCTGTAACAGCATGTCCGTCAATGATGAGCTGGATATCAATACGACACAGTATCTTGATATTCCTCATGCCGATATTGTGGCAAGAATTGATTTGACTGAATGGGAAACTAATCCTGAATCAAGCCGCTATCTTACTTTCTTGAAAGGTCGTGTGGGGCGTAAGGTTTCTGACTTTTTTATGGATTTTCTGGCGGCTAGTGAGGGTATGAATGCAAAAGTGCAGAATAAGGGATTACTGCAAGCTGTGGATGATTATTGTGAATCAGCACAGTTGGATAAAAATGAGCGCCAGGCTTATCGGCAGCAAGTTTATGGCTACTGTAACGAACAGTTACAGGCAGGCGAAGAGATTAAGCTAGAGGATTTAGCTCAGGAATTACCTCCATTGGGTGAGCAAAACTTTCAGCAGTTCTCACAGGAACAGGGATATGAACTGGAAGAGAGTTTCCCAGCCGATCGCGGAACTTTGCGTCAATTGACAAAGTTTGCAGGCAGTGGGGGAGGTTTAACCATCAACTTTGATGCCATGCTGATGGGCGAGCGGATTTTTTGGGATCCCGCAACCGATACTTTAACGATCAAAGGTACACCGCCGAATTTGCGCGATCAGTTGCAACGCCGCAGTGGTGGTAATCGTTAATATCTATCGGCATCGTTGGTGGTTTTAGCGGTAAAAAAATATAAAGCGATAAAAATAAATAACGCCGCAAATGCGGCGTTATTTACTCGGCGTCCCGATAAAAGCTCGACTGTGGCTAATTAAGCACGCAGGAAATCGATGTGCGTCAGTTTAGGTTTAAACGGATGACGCTGTACTGCCTGCACTTTAACTTGAGTTTCTTTACCATCAACAACCAGAGTCATAACTTCGTAGAATTCTGGTTTGCTTTCGTGGTTGATAACTGCATCGTGATCCAGTTCGATAGAAACTGGCTCTTGGTTACCACCATAAATGATTGCTGGAAACTTGTTAGCTCTACGCAGGCGGCGGCTCGCACCCTTACCCTGCTCTTTACGTACTTCTGCATTAATAGTTAACATTATTTTTTCTCTGTAAAAGAAGAAAATAAATCCTGCTACAGGCGACCCAGCAGCAGGTTCGAGACTTGGCTTAACATTAGATATTATGTTAAGCGGGCGGCATTCTAACGAAAAACCGGTATGACAGCAAATGGAATATGCCTCCAACCGATGATTGGGAAGGTTTAGTACAGAGAGTCTGCTCGCCTAAAGCGCCCTTGATAGTCAAAAACTTTTTCTCGAATCTGCCAAAATTGGCCTTTTTTGCGCGCTACAACAAAATCAGGATGACGTAATAAAGGAAGCTGGTGGGCAATGTCTTCTGCGGTTTTCCAGTGGAAAGGCGTGCCGGGTGCACGTTGATGCTGGCGAAGAAAGTGCAGTTCGAAGACTTTTTTCTGGGCGGGTGTAGATAAACGAAACAATTCTGATACGTCTGCGCCATCTTCATCGTAGTAGGTGATTTTCAGCCATTCACCTTTGGCATCTTGCCCCGGCGTTAATTGCATTCCACCACAACGCAGCACTAAAGCATCTTTCAGTTTTAAGGCAGCTTTCAGCATATCGTCAGGATCGACCAGAATTTCCTCACAGCGGTGGCAGCGCCGGGCAGCTATGTCGTTTTCTGCCCCACAATGTGGACAAGATTTAAAACGAAAGCGAAATTCACATTGTTGCTTGTTCCCATTGATATCGAGCTCCCAACCTTGGCAGCGCCGCCCAAAATGTTCAACAATTTCGCCGTCTGCGGTGCATGTCCCCCAAAACGTATTGGCAAATTGGCAAATAGGGCAGAAGACTTGTACGGGTTGGCTTTGTGAATTGGGTTTGCTGCTGCCGACTTCAGGAGTGTATAGATCGTGAGGATTTCCCGCATAGTCCAGTATTAGGCACTCTTTTTTATCCGGAAATAGGCGCAATCCGCGCCCAACAATTTGTTGGTAAAGGCTAACGGATTCTGTCGGTCGCAATATTGCGATTAAATCAACGTGGGGAGCATCAAAACCGGTCGTCAGTACGGCAACGTTAACCATATAGCGTAGTCGTTGTTCTTTAAATTCGGTTATCAAGAAATCCCGTTCAGATGCGGGTGTATCTGCGCTAACCAAAGCCGCTTGCCCGACAGGCAATAATTGTAATATTTCTTTGGCGTGCTCGACCGTAGCTGCAAAAATCATTATTCCCTTTCGGTCTTGGGCATATTCGATTATTTGCCTAATGATATGCGGTGTAATGCGTTTTTGGCGTTTCAGCTCCCGATTTAGATCCGCTTCATTGAAAATCCCTTGTTGGCTGGTACGTACTTGACTGAAGTCATATTGCATTACAGGCATATCCAGTCTTTCTGGAGGAACCAAAAAGTGATGTTTAATCATATAACGCAGGGGAAGTTCATAAATGCAATCGTGAAAAAAACTCTGCCCATCGCCACGTATCATGCCATGATAATGATATTGGTATATCCAGCCAGAGCCTAAACGATAAGGTGTTGCTGTTAAGCCTAATATACGGATTTGGGGATTATTTTTTTTGAGTTGTTGGATGATTTGTTGATATTGGCTGTTCTCGTCATCACTGATGCGATGGCATTCATCAATGATTAGCAGGGAAAAGTGATGGTTAAAACGATCCAAATTACGGGCAATGGACTGTATACTGCCAAAAACGACTTTCCCTTCACTCTGTTTTTGATTTAATCCGGCTGAAAAAATATCGGCATTTAACCCGTATGCACAATACTTACTGTGATTTTGTGCAACGAGTTCCTTGACATGAGCCAGCACTAAAACGCGGCCGTGGGCCAGTTTTGCCAATTCTGCAATGACCAGGCTCTTACCTGCGCCTGTAGGTAAAACGATAACTGCTGGATCTTTGTGTTGCCGGAAATAGCGGATCGTAGCATCTACTGCTTCTTGTTGATAAGGGCGTAAAATAAAAGCCATTTTTATGTTACTGTCATTGGTATCAGGTAAAAGAGAGTTGATGTAGAGAATAACATCTTTCATTCAGCCTTGCTGGCGGGAAATGACTTCCCAATATTTTTTTGAATCCGGCGTACCATGACGATGTTTATGATGGCGTTATGGCAGGCCGGGTTATGATTGTCATAAAAAGTATCTGTTGAATCTATTATTTTTATACTCAATAGGGCTTAAGATGGGCCAATAAGCTGCATCTTGATCACGATAGATATATAACACATTGAAATTCTTTGTAATATTTAAGGTGTATTCATGTTTGTTTTTTTGCCAGGTAGATCTATTCATGCGATTGGATAAATTTTTATCACAACAATTAGGTATTAGTCGTAACGATGTGGGACGCGAGCTGAGAGCAGGGCTGGTTACTGTTGATGATGAAATCATTAAAACAGGAGCCTATAAATTAAAGCCTGAACAGCAAGTTGCTTATGATGGAACAATATTGCAACAATTAAGTGGCCCGCGTTATTTCATGCTGAATAAACCCCAAGGATACGTCTGTTCAACAGATGATCCCTCAAATCCGACGATCCTATATTTTATTGATGAACCCGTTGCCCATAAATTACATTCTGCCGGGCGATTGGATATTGATACCACCGGATTAGTGTTGCTGACAGATGATGGTCAATGGTCACATCGCATTACATCACCCAAACATCATTGCGAGAAAACATACCTTGTCACATTAGAACAAGCAATATCAGACGACACCGAGGCAAAATTTCTGGCAGGAGTGCAATTGAACGGGGAAAAAACAGTAACAAAACCTGCAAAACTGGAAATTATTGAGCCTCAATTAGTACGTTTGACTATCAGCGAAGGGCGTTACCATCAGGTAAAACGCATGTTTGCGGCAGTAGGAAATCACGTTGTTGAGCTTCATCGAGAACGAATTGGTGAAATTTATCTCGATCCTCAATTAGAGCCGGGCGAATACCGGGCGCTGACTGAGAGTGAAATTAATAGCATCCAGATGCCAACACTTTAATTTTTCAGGAGCAACACGTGCAACAACAGAGGTTATCCTACTTAGGATTAGTCATGATCCTTGGTTTACTTTCTATGTTAATGCCATTGGCAATTGATATGTATTTGCCAAGTATGCCAACAATTGCTGAAGACTTTAGTGTCAGTGATGGTTTGGTGCAAATGACGCAGAATAGCTATATTCTGGGTTTTGCCATTGGGCAAATCATTTATGGGCCGATGTCGGATAGTTGGGGGCGCAAGCCAGTTATTTTGGGGGGCGTCATTGTTTTTGCTATATCTTCAGCCGCGTGTGCTTTGGCTCAAGATATTCATACCTTTATTTCCATGCGTTTCTTGCATGGTTTTTCCGCAGCAGCAGCCGGTGTTGTCATTAACGCTTTAATGCGTGATATGTTCACGAAGGAAGAGTTCTCACGCAGTATGTCTTTTGTGACATTGGTGATGGTTATTGCTCCATTATTGGCACCCATGTTAGGTGGGATGGTGATGATATGGTTCAGTTGGCACGCGATTTTTTGGTCAATTGCCATAGTATCGGTAATCGCTTTTGCTTTGGTTGCTTTATGCATTAGAGAAACGCTGCCGAAAGAGAAAAGACAGAAATTCCACTTACAAACTACCATGAAGCAATTTGTGATGCTGTTCCGGCAACGTCAGGTATTGTGTTACATCTTGGCCAGTGGTTTTTCCTTTTCAGGAATGTTCTCTTTTCTGACTGTTGGGGCGTTTGTTTATATCAAATTGAATGGGGTATCCGTACAAGATTTTGGCTACTATTTCGGTTTGAACATCATTTTTCTGTTCATCATGGCAACGATTAATAGCCAGTGTGTCCGTAGATATGGCCCATTGACAATGCTACATATTGGGTTGTCTGTTCAATTTATCATGGGGCTGTGGCTGTTTATCAGCACTCTGTTTGATTTCGGATTTATTTCTTTAGTTATGGGGGTGGCCATTTATATTAGTGGTATTTCCATGATTACCTCGAATTCTATGGCGGTAATATTGGATGATTATCCCCATATGGCCGGAACGGTTTCTTCTTTGGCGGGCACTATCCGCTTTAGCATTGCCGCTTTAGTGGGGGCGACCTTATCTTTATTGCCAGAGGAAAATGCCTGGCCAATGGTGGGCTCTATGGTGTTATGTGCGGTGTTGGCCGTGTCGCTTGTTCTCTATGCCCGTAAGGCATAAAAAACTTTATTTTTTGTAAGGCTATCCATTGTATGGATAGCCTGTTTGTTATTTGTGTTCATATATTGAAAAACAAAGGCTTAGTTCCTATCTTCTCCAACCGGTAAAGGTTGCTCTTCCTGAAATGATTTTGAATCCGCGAAGCTACATTAGCTCACCCAATAGACAGGAAATATCGAGTTATTATCGATGAATGTAGATTTTTTTTTACGTAATTATTCCTGTTTGGAATTTTGTGTTGGTTTTTTGTTAACTTTTTGTGGCTAATTCTATATCTATAGATGATACTATATTTGTCATCAATCAATCTGTTGTAACTAAAGCATATTATGCTTCCATTTATATGAAGCAAAGTTCGGACAGAATGAATATGTAAATAAAAATTGAATGAAAAGTTGCCACATTGCATAAAAATAAGTTGAATTTTTTACCTAAACAGTATAAATATATATAAAATGCGAGGTTGATCGCACTTTTTTTAAGGTGTAGAGCAAAAAAAGTGCAATAAGGCGATTTTTTATTTTAACTTTTTATTTACTTTTTTGTTGGGTGGTTATTCGGTTTTGACGAATCAATAGCCTATAGCCGGTGGTTAAATGTATTAATGTTGTTTCTGATAGGAATAATACGTGAATAATATCCAACTTTCGGTGGTACACAGGCTACCGCAAAGTTATCGGTGGTCATCTGGTTTCGTTGGCACCAAGGTTGAAATACTGCCAGCGGAAGAGACAGACATAGGTAGCCTGACTGGGCTGAAATTATTGAGCCATGAAGGTGAGAAGGCACGGGATATCTTACATGTTATAAATCAGTCTCTTGCTGATCTACAGATATTAAGTGCAGTGATTGAGTGGGAAGGGGAGCCATGCTTGTTTTTTGCCAAGGAAGATGAGAGCGCAGTAATATGTCGTTTAAAGACGTTAGGAGCTGCGATTGCGGAAAACATAACTGCGTTGTATCCACTCTAATTACCGTTGGTTATTGTTTTACTCATTGATAAAAAACGCTTCCATTTTGGAAGCGTTTTTTAATTGTCTGCAAGGGATATGCTTGAGTAACGGGATGTTAGTGCGGGGCTATATCGATACTTCCGTTTTGTCCGATAAGACCCGTCTGGCCCCATAATAACGTTTGCTCCAGTAATTATCAGTCAGTTTGGAAACCATAACGCCGCTACTGGTTGAAGCATGGACAAATTGATTATTACCGATATAAATACCGACATGGCGCATATGAACACCGGTCTTGAACAGCACTAAGTCCCCCGCACGTAATTTAGAACGGCTGACTGTTTGGCCAATTTTCTGTTGTTCAAATGTGGAACGGGGAAGAGCCATGCCAAATTGGTCATGAAAAGTTCGCTGAACAAAAGCGGAGCAATCAATGCCGCGTTTTGTGTTTCCGCCGAGGCGATAGGCAACACCTTTCCAGTCTGCATATTGATTAAGCAGTTTAGACTTTATATCCAGACTTTTAACCAAAGTTTCAAATTCATCCTGAGATGGTTGCAGTAAGAAATGCTTTTGAGAGTTTACTGCATGCGTCTCAGTGTGTTTATTGTGAAGCTTAGAATCTGGTGAGCTACAGGCGGTTAGTGCTACTGCTACTAAAATTGCGGGAATGAGCCGCAATATATATCTCAGTATTGGTTGAGATGTGACCATTGTATTGTTTTTCCCTTGCAGTCCTTAATGTGATTTTTCACCATCATATAAAACACTTAACGTTTTAAAGCGTAGTCAGAACATGGTGAATTAACAAATTTTCTGTCCTTAAAGTGTGCGAAGCAACACATTTTATTACTATCTTTACAAAGAGTATTATTTTAATAAAAAGGACGGGGGAAAGAGTACTGAAATCATTAGTGAAAAGCGAGAGACAATAGAGAGTCTTTACAAAAAATTAGATTAGGAACTAGAAGCTTAGAATGATTTGCTGGTATTTCACCCTGACTTGATAAATATTTTGTAATATTGGGGAGATAACTGAAAACTCCCCAATATAATCCCCCTTAATTACCTCTCCCAATGTGAGGTAATTTGCTATCCAGCCATTTCGCCATAATGTCACTGAGTGGCGTCAGCAGCACCCAGCTCATTCCTATTAGTGTCAAAGACAGGGAACCCACAGCAATATCCGTAAACCAGTGAGCGCCGGCCATGATTCGTGGCAGGGCGAAAGCGATCATAATCAGCAGAGCAATAAAAAATGCTCCACGAGAGATATAACGCAGAATAAAACTGCTGAAAATCAGTAGCATTAACCCGTGATCGCCGGGAAAGCTATCTTTGGATGCATCTTTTGTATGCCAAGTTGTCATTTCGTTTATGCGGTTAACATTGTCAAAAGTTAATGTCGGACTTGGGCGGCTAACCGGGATCTGATGGCCGATTTGATTAATAATGACCGCCGAAATAAGCATCACCAGGCCAATCATGAATAGCCGGCGTTTGCCCGCATAATCTTGTTTGCGAAATGCGCTGTAATACAGCAGTCCCATGAACAAAAGCGAGATGATATCAAATGCCCTGACATTCGCGATAGCAACAAATAGGGAAAATTTTGAGTTTGGCAGCAGTTTCTCATTGAAGAAATAAAAAATGGCGGAATCAATATGAAACCAAAAGCCGTGATTCTCAGGCAGATACCATGAGAGAAACAGGGCGATACCGAGGATATTGAGCACAATTATGGCTAGTGGGTGACTGCGGGTCATGGGATACCTATTTAACACAAAAATGGATTTTGGTAGTCAAATTAACTGAGATGGCACTATAACAAAATTTAGTGGAAAGAGTAATAACCTAAGGTGAGCATGGTTAAGGTGTGGTTATATCAGCATATTTATACATTTTATTAATGAGTTTGATCATTGTTAATATGGGAATGATTCGATGATATCGAAAAAATAGCTAAATCCTCATGCCAGTAACGAAAATATATATTTAGTGTAACATTGATGCTTGACTATTATTAAATAACTGCGAGTTAACTCCCTCATATCCAAATTTATTAGAACATTATTTCGAATTTAAGATAATGTAAATAAAAGATATAAAGAATTTGTTTTATTTTCCGTTATATCGTTATATAGATAGCAGAGCGTTACACCATTATCTGGTTTTCAAATTAGCGCGGGGTAAAATTGAAAAAGATAATAATACCTATTGTGGAGGTTGAATGCTTATGTTACGAAAAATGACGACTTTTTTGTTTATGTCTTTATATTATCCTGCCATGGCGTATTCTTCGTCAACTTCCAGTTCTGGAGCTATTCACTTTCATGGTGCAATTGTTAACCCCCCATGCCAATTTAATTGGAATGAAGAGCATACCGAAACGGTTTGCTGGTATAATGGCAAGCCATTAAATCAAGATAAAACTATAAAATACCAAGTGGATAACAAGTCTCCTTTATCTCACCAAAAGCATATAGGAATAGAAGAAATAAAATGGACAGGAGAAAATAAAAGGTTAGGCGTAATTACTATTACATATCACTAAATATTATATATATAACACCTGAATATTTTGGTTTTCTTATTTAAGATAAAATAGTGTGAAATAGGGTTTTTGCAATTTAGTTCAGTGATGATTTTTATAACATTTTGTAAACTATTTAATAGGATTGTTGTTGTTATTTTTCTGACTTAAATTCGCTTTTGATTTTTATCAATAAAATATGTTGATGTCGTATTTTTTTTACATGAAATAGTTATGATGAAGATGAGAGGATAAAAGGTAACTGAGTTTTAGTTAATGGAAAAACGAAAGTGAGGTGACCATGCAAAATTATCTTAAATTAGCAATTAGTTGTTTATTACTTTCATGGCTTTCTTATGGATATGCTGAATCTACAGGAGGAATAATTCAGTTCTCAGGTGCGATTGTTGATCCAGGATGTCAGGTTGTCGTATCAAACACTCAGGCCAATATCTCTTGCTATCGATTAGGACAAAACGTTACCGTTAAACAAGTTATTTCAACGCATAAAACAACAGGCAACGCCATGCTTCCTGGTAATATAGGTGTTTCCAGTGTGAAGTGGACGGACGCCCAAAAACGAGTGGCAGTCGTTAATGTGGATTATTTCTAACTTAATAGGTGATGAGTTGCTCTTTTCGTCAAGTTATTATGTTAGCTAAAAGAGCAACTCATATTTGAAAACACAGAATTAATCACAGCGTCCCATATAGCGACGTTCTGCAATATGAATGCGGACTTTTTCGCCGGAACTTAGGTATTCAGGTACTTGAATCGTCAGCCCAGTCCCCATTTTAGCGGGCTTGGTACGAGCACTGGCAGAAGCTCCTTTAATGCCCGGTGAAGTTTCTTCAATCACCATATCAACGGTTTGTGGCAGTTCGAGAGCCAACAATTGGCCTTCCATTGTCAACACCTGCATTCCGGGTAAACCCTCTTCTGGAATGAACAGCAATTCTTCTTCAATCTGATCTTTTTTGAAGTGATAAGGGGTGAAATCTTCGTCATCCATGAAGATATATTCATCACCATCAATATAAGAAAAACTCACTGCACGGCGAGTCAGTGTGATGGTTTCAAGGATATCGTCACCTTTGAAACGCTCTTCTACTTTTTGACCAGTACGAATATCCGTGAAACGCATTTTATATAGGGTGCTGGCACCACGTGCGCTGGGAGATTGAATATCAATGTCTTTAACGAGCAATAATTTTCCATTGTGGCTGATAGCAGCGCCGCGTTTAATTTCATTGGCTTTAGCCATAGATACCTTCCGTAAGAACAAGGAAATTGTGGAATGAATATTCGGGTGGCGACAAAATTACTCGCAGTCGTCGTATTAGGCAAGAAATGAATATTCCCGTCGTCTTTCAAGCTGCTGCTTTGTTGGCTGGGCAAATTCGTTCCCGACGAATTTGTCATTCTTTGCCGCCGCGCCGCAACTCTAAATCCATAGGGTATAGATGCCCCGATAAAAATATCGGGGCTGGAGAAAATATTAACGGTAAGTTGGCAGCAGATTAAACAACGAGAGAATATGCGTTACTGCGTTTATCAAACCAAACAGGATAATGAACCCGATTAAAAAGTTACCGCCCGGTGCACGGTAGCTGGATGAAGGGTAACGTTTACGGCTGGCTCGGGCCATTAACGCTGGAACAATGACAGCCCAAATTGTTGCTGCCAATCCTGCAAAACCGATCGCATATAAAAACCCGTTTGGAAAGATCAATGCGAGAATGGTAGGAGGGACAAAAGTAATCAGTGCTGTTTTTAAACGGCCTTGATGACTGTCATCAAATTTAAAGAAGTCAGCCAGATAGTCAAACAATCCGAGTGAAACCCCCAAAAATGAACTTGCTAATGCCATATACGAGAAAGTATTCAATAGTTGGGACACCGTTTTACTGCTGGATGTCATATTCATTTGTTGCAGCAAGTTACCGATGTTACCTCCATCAGCAATGATTTGCTTGAAGGCTTCACGGGGAATATTTCCCTGAATCACATACTGCCACAAGATGTAAATGGTCAATGTTAATAATGTGCCATATAACAAGCTGCGGGCCACGGCCTTACTGTCTTTATTATAATATTTGACTAAACCTGGGACATTTCCGTGATAGCCAAAGGAAGTCAGCAGATAAGGCAATGCAACCAGAGCATAGGGTAAATAGCTCATGTCGGTATTGGCATGGTCGAATAAAATGGCAGTTTTGACATCAACAAACATCCCGCCAACAGACATGATAAAGGTAATTACCATACCGCCTATCAAGATAGTGCTTAAGCGGTCTACTGCTTTAGTGGATAACCAAACAATAAAGGCAACGACAAAAGCGAAAATTAAACCTGCCACCGGTTGTGTTACCGGAATGATACTTTGGATATTGTGGAAGATAATTGAACTTCCGGCCGAAACGTATGCATAGGTCAGGATGTATAAAACGAATGTGATAGATAACCCATTCAGAGTGCACCAGCCTTTACCTAATAAATCTTTGGTGACGGTATGGAAACTGGCACCTGCGGGATAATTCAGGTTAGCTTCTAAAATCATCAAGCCGGAGAAGTAAAGGCAAATACAGGTATATATCAGCAAAATGATTGAGCCTGTGAACCACACACCGGAAGTAACAATAGGAATGGAAAACATGCCAGCACCGACCGCGGTACCGGCAATGATCATCGCGCCACCAAAGATGGAGGGACGTTTAAAATTTTTCGTTACTTCAATAGTCATGTGAACCCCATGATGAGTGATGTTACCTTGTACTAGCGCAACGATACATTAATGAATAATGAGTGTAAATAAATATTTATGGGAAGAAAACGGAATGGGGTTTGTTGTATTTGTCTTACAACGGGGACTAAGGAGGTTATCAGCTAATTAACCTCCCTTTATTTTTAATTCAATTTTTCAAATGGTTAGCTATTTGGGGCCTCAGGACGGCTATTTATTGAGGCGTAATAATGTTAACTAATTGAATAGAATTGAGAATTTTTCCACAACTTGATGGCATTGCGGCTGGCTTCAAAATGGGGTTCAGGAAGATTGTCAGGGGTGCACCAAATCAATTGCTCACATTTTTCCGGTTCCATTAGTTTAGGCTCTCCACCACAGTAATGAGCCAACAAGCAAACTGAAACGGTATGCTTTCCTTCCTGACGGTAAGTTTCAAGGTTATTGCAGATACCATAAACTTGGGGGCTTTGAATGGTTAAACCAATTTCTTCCTTAATTTCACGAATGGCGCACTCTTCAAATGACTCTCCGGGATCAACATGGCCGCCAAATATAGACCAGTAGGGCGCATGTTGGCTGGTGCGCTTTCCCAATAAGATTTCACCGTTATCATTAACGATAATGACGCCAACTCCGACTACAACTGACACAGATACATTCCTCCAGTGAAGGGTAACGACGTATTTGAATGCAGAGTGGTTATTTTATTTGCCATCGCTACAGTTGTCATCGTTATCTTTGTTCTAGCTCTTTGTACTGTAGAAGTTTTAATTTTTTTCTCAGAATTTTTTTAGTTTTAGATCGTGGTAACACAATGATCAATCAAGTAGTAATTTTAACTGAAACGATTCAATTTTGATGTTATAAATAACAGATAAATCTTAATTTTACTTATGACTGTTTATTCAGGAGATACTGGGCAAAATGAGCCGTCGAGTTGCCACCATTACCTTAAACCCAGCTTATGATCTAGTTGGCTTGTGCCCAGATATTGTCAAGGGAAGAGTTAACCGTGTACAAACGGCAGGGCTTCATGCTGCCGGTAAAGGAAATAATGTCGCGAAGGTTTTACGTGATTTAGGCATTGATGTCACGGTCAGTGGATTTTTGGGACGGGAAAATCAGGAAGGTTTTCAACAGTTTTTCAGCGAAAATAATATGATAAATCGTTTCCATTTAGTTTCGGGGCGAACGCGCATCAATGTAAAACTAACAGAAAAACATGGTGAAGTGACGGATTTTAATTTTTCTGGTTTTCATGTGACAGAAGAAGAGTGGGAGCGGTTTGTTAATGATTCTCTCACGTGGATAGATCAGTTTGATATGGTTGTTGTCAGCGGAAGTTTGGCTGAGGGAATTAAGCCGGAACGGCTTGCAGACTGGATGATACAACTGCGGCAACGTTGCCCTTGCATTATTTTCGACAGCAGCCGCGAAGCCCTTGTGGCCGGTCTTAAGGCATCGCCTTGGCTGGTAAAACCCAATCACCATGAGTTAGAAATTTGGGCGGGCAAGCCATTGCCGGATTTGGATAGCATCATTGATGTTGCCCATGAATTACGTGATAAAGGAATCGCCCATGTCGTCATTTCATTGGGGGAGCAGGGGGCATTATGGGTTAATGCATCCGGCGCGTGGCTGGCAAAACCACCGCATTGTGAAGTGATCAGTACCGTTGGGGCAGGAGATTCCATGGTCGGCGGCTTGGTTTACGGTTTGCTGATGCGGGAATCCAGCGAATATACATTGCGTCTGGCCACCGCAGTTTCTGCGCTTACGGTCAGCCAGCCGAATGTAGGGATTAGAAGCAGGGTTGAATTGGCATCAATGATGTCAAAGATAGAGCTAACTTCACTGAGGTGATTAGATTTGCTGGGATTTCAGCCAAGCAATTTCTTGATCCCAGATATCTGGATTGATCGTTTCAAGAACCAAGGGAATATTATTGAAGCGATCATCTTTCATGATATAGCTGAAAGGCGTTTTACCGATGTTACCTTCGCCAAGGCTATGATGCCGGTCAACGCGGCTGGAAAACTCGCTCTTGGCATCGTTCAGGTGCATCGCCTTGAGATATTCAAATCCAACAATTTCATCAAAGGCCTTGAAGGTTTCGTCACAGTCCTTTTCTGTGCGCAAATCGTAACCTGCTGCAAAAGCGTGGCAGGTATCAATGCAGACGCCTACACGGGTTTTATCTTCAACACCATCAATAATTGCCGCGAGTTGTTCAAATTGGAAACCGAGGTTAGTTCCTTGGCCGGCGGTGTTTTCAATGACGGCTGTAACACCTTGGGTTTTATCCAGCGTGATATTGATGGATTCAGTAATACGGGCGAGGCATTTATCGATGTCAATTTTATTGAGATGACTGCCGGGATGAAAGTTCAGCAAATCTATGCCCAATTGTTCACAACGTTGCATCTCATCAAGAAAAGCCGCACGGGATTTTTCCAAGGCTTCGGCTTCAGGATGGCCAAGGTTGATCAGATAACTGTCATGAGGAAGAATTTGTCGGCTGCCATAGCCATAACGCTCACAGTTTGCTTTAAATTTATCAATGACATCAGATGATAACGGTGCTGCATGCCATTGACGTTGATTTTTTGTGAACAGGGCAAATGCCGTTGCATTTAATTCATGGGCACGGATCACCGCTTGATCAACACCGCCCGACGCGCTCACATGGGCTCCAACAAATTTCATATTTATTCTCCTATTTTCCCTTATTATGGCATTGTTTGGTGGTATTGTTCATCTGGTTGATAAAACCCCGTCAGAAACAGCCAGTTTAGCTAAACGCGAAATCTGCCTAGCTCAATAAATGCTGGATGCCTTGATTAATGATGAATCCTCCAGCCATCAACCAGATAAAGATAATGAGCGCCAGCAGAATAGGTTTTACGCCTGCCTGACGGATGGCACTGATATGAGTGGTCAAGCCGAGGGCAACCATTGCCATGGCTAACATTACGGTATCAGCGGCAATGATATATTCGACAAAGAAGCGGGGTAATAAATTAAAAGAGTTAAAACCTGCGGCGATAATGAAGAAGACCGCAAACCAGGGAATGGAAATTCTGGCATTTTGGGAGGAATCAGGGTTATTTTTCGCCCTTGCGCTGCGGCTGACATAACCAGAAAGAAGTAGCAGAAAGGGAGCCAGCATCATAACGCGGATCATTTTGCTAATAACCGCCGCATTTTCAGCCTCATTTCCGACCGTATGCCCAATGGCAACGACCTGAGCGACTTCGTGAACGGTTGATCCAGTAAAAATGCCAAAAGCTTCTTGCGATAAATTAATCCATTGATAATGAAGCATCAACTGGTAAAACCACGGGTAGATGAAGATGGCAAGTGTGCCAAAAATCACGACAGTAGAAACTGCGACAGTGACTTTGCTGGCCGATGATTTGACAACTGGCTCTGTTGCCATAATCGCAGCGGCTCCGCAAATGCTGCTTCCTGCGCCAATCAGCAATACAGTTTGGTTATCCAATCGAAACAAACTGCGCCCAAGCCATACGGTAAGAAAAAAAGTTGATAAAAGCATGGTGACATCAATGAGGATCCCAGTTGTGCCAACATCCGTGATTTGTTGAAATGTTAACCTGAATCCATAAAGAATAATGCCAGCTCTCAATAAATAATGTTTGGAAAAATGAATGCCATTATCACAAGAAGATTTTAAATAGGGATACAGCGTATTTCCGGCAAGCATTCCCAATAAAATGGCGAGCGTCAGAGTGCCTAACCCCAGATTAATAAACCATGAAATGTTGCCGATATAGGTAGCGAGGGCTGTCAGCGCCATTGTCAATAACAATCCGGGAACTAATTTTAATACGGTATGTTGATAGGGTTTTGTGAATTCCCTCAGCTGATTTTCAGACATTGCAGTGACCTATGCTTATATGTTTTAGGAATAAGCATATAGAATATTTGCAAATCAATAAAATTGATAAAATCTATATAACTAACCAGTAAATTAAATTAGCTAAGGTGATTTTTGTTAAGTTGCACAATACTGTCTAAAATCAAGACTATCTTTCCTTCTAACTTACTTTGCGTCCCGTGAGGCCATATGCGTATCACTCTGAGGCAACTGGAAATATTTACAGAAGTTCTAAAAAGTGGTTCAACGACACAGGCTTCTCAGCAGTTAGCGTTATCACAATCTGCGGTAAGTGCGTCGCTGACAGATCTAGAAGGGCAATTGGGTGTACAGCTGTTTGATAGGGTAGGAAAACGGTTGGTGACCAATGAACATGGGCGTCTGCTTTATCCCAAGGCATTGGCACTGCTTGAGCAGGTAGGTGAAGTGGAACAGCTTTTCAAACTGGAGTTGGGAGCATTACGGCTGGCAGCCAGCAGTACTATTGGTAATTATATGTTGCCTGAAATGCTGGCGAAGTATCGTCAGGATTATCCTGATACGCCTTTGGAATTGAATATCAGCAATACTGAAGATGTCATAAAGGCAGTCGTAGAGTTTCGGGTTGATTTAGGTCTGATTGAAGGCTTGTGTCATGATCCTGAAGTTATCGCGCAGTCTTGGATGAAAGACGAATTGGTCATCTTCTCTTCACCTGATAGCCCATTATTGAAGCGTGAAATTACAGTGGAAGATTTGATAAGCGCTCCCTGGATATTGAGGGAAAAGGGCTCCGGAACAAGGGAAGTGCTTGATCATCTGTTATTTTCTCAGATGCCGAGATTCAATATTGCGATGGAATTGGGAAATTCGGAAGCCATTAAACATGCAGTCCAGTATGGAATGGGGATCAGTTGCCTTTCGCGTCGGGTCATCCAAGAGCAATTGAAAAATGGAACATTAACAGAATTGATAATCCCCGGGCTTCATCTGAAACGTACTCTGTATCTGATTTACCATCGCCAAAAACACATGTCCAATGCGTTACAAAAATTATTAAGTTATTGTAATTAATTATTAGAAACTAATCGTACAGCTAATAATTAGCTGTGGATTATGAAGGTATCTTATAACCAAGCATTCGTTACTATTCTAGGGACAAGGATTTGTTACAATCCCGCATTATAGTTATTCAATAATATAGGAATAGAATGTCTCAAGAACAAGGTACGTCGCGAGGTCAAGGCACGCCACGGGATAAAAGCACGCAAGCGCCACCAACGTTGCGTCGTGAATTAAAGGCTCGTCACATGGCAATGATTGCCATTGGTGGTTCAATTGGAACAGGTCTGTTTGTTGCGTCAGGTGCAACAATTTCTCAGGCTGGTCCTGGAGGTGCCTTGCTTTCTTATGCACTGATTGGTCTCATGGTCTATTTCTTGATGACCAGTTTGGGCGAATTAGCCGCGTACATGCCAGTTTCCGGATCATTTTCAACTTATGGTTCCAAGTATGTTGATGAAGGTTTCGGTTTCGCATTGGGATGGAACTACTGGTACAACTGGGCAGTAACGATTGCGGTTGACCTTGTAGCGGCACAATTGGTCATGGGATATTGGTTTACTGACGTTCCTGGCTGGGTATGGAGTGCGCTATTCCTTGGCTTAATCTTTTTGTTGAACTACATCTCTGTCAAAGGCTTTGGTGAAGCAGAATATTGGTTTTCCTTAATCAAAGTTTCTACGGTAATTGTTTTTATTATTATCGGCATTCTCATGATTACTGGCATTATGAAAGGCGCTGAAAGTGCCGGCTGGCATAATTGGGAAATTGCTGATGCTCCATTCGCAGGTGGTTTCTCTGCCATGATTGGGGTGGCAATGATTGTCGGTTTTTCTTTCCAGGGAACAGAGCTGATTGGCATTACTGCGGGGGAATCTAAAGATCCGGCAAAAAATATCCCTCGCGCTGTGCGCAAGGTGTTTTGGCGCATCCTATTATTCTATGTATTTGCCATTTTAATTATCAGCCTGATCATTCCTTATACTGATCCTAGCTTATTGCGTAATGACGTAAAAGATATCAGTGTCAGCCCGTTTACACTGGTATTTGAAAATGCCGGATTATTGTCAGCAGCTGCCATTATGAATGCAGTCATATTGACGGCTGTGCTTTCGGCAGGAAATTCAGGAATGTATGCCTCAACGCGCATGCTATTCACATTGGCGAGAGAAGGTAAGGCACCGAAGATCTTTGGTCACTTGTCAAAAGGTGGTGTACCGCGCAATGCGCTTTACGCGACGACTGTGGTTGCAGGATTATGCTTTTTCAGCTCTATGTTTGGCAACCAAACGGTATATTTGTGGTTACTGAATACTTCAGGGATGACCGGGTTTATTGCATGGCTGGGCATTGCAATCAGCCATTACCGTTTCCGCAAAGGTTACATAGCGCAGGGCTTGGATATCAATAACCTGCCATACCGTTCAGGCTTTTTCCCTGTCGGGCCGATTTTTGCCTTTGTATTATGTTTAACCATCACGCTGGGTCAGAATTATCAGGCGTTTTTGCAGGATAATATCGATTGGTATGGTGTGATCGCAACTTACATTGGTATTCCGTTATTTTTGCTTATTTGGTTTGGTTACAAGCTGAAAAGGAAAACCCGTTTTATTAAATATAATGAGATGGAATTTCCGGCATTTGACTATTCAGATAAAAGCTAAGTTGTTAATAGAACTCAGGTAAATTGCTATTTATTGATTAACATATTATTGTGATTTCTTTGCAAGAAACTGCCGATTCTGTGATGGGATTGGCAGTTTTTATTTTTCATAGGGTTAGCTGAGGAAGTTGAACAGTAAATTTCGGTTATGCCGCCCTAATCGCATTGATAAGTATTCTTATTTGCTTTATTGTTAACGGCAAAATTGAGTCATCAAGAGGCTAACTAAAGTGAAGTTTGCATTTCGAGCAGTCGTGAAAAGTATGAGTATCAGTCTAATGGCAGGTTCTGCCATGGTAGCAAGTTTTGCATCCTGGGCTGAAACAGTCACTGATATTGCTGGACGAACTGTTGAGGTACCAGAAAAAGTTAATCGCATTTTGCTAGGTGAAGGTCGCCTGTTCCATTCGGTTGCATTGTTGGAAGGGGACAAACCGCTGGCCCGTATTGCTGGGTGGCAAGGTGATTTCCGTAAACTGGATCCACAAACTTACGCTGTCTACAAAGCTAAATTCCCTGAAATCGATAATATCCCTCTGATTGGTAACACGAGCGCTGAAAGTGTCAGTTCTGAAAAAGTGCTTACACTCAACCCTGATGTCGCTATTTTTGGTTTATCTGGTCATGGGCCAGGGAAAAACAGCGAGCTGGTGCAGCAGTTGGAAAAAGCAGGCGTGCCTGTTGTTTTTGTCGATTTTCGCAATGACCCTTTGAAAAATACATTACCAAGCATGCGTATGCTGGGTAAGATCTTGCATCGTGAAGAACAAGCCAATGCCTATGCTGATTTTTATGAAAAAAATCAGAAGCTGGTGACTGACATTACTGATCGTATCCCAGAGGCCCAGAAGCCTTCTGTATTTATTGAATTAAGAGCGGGCTCTAGCGAAGATTGCTGTGGTACAGCAGGCAACGGCAATATGGGCAATTTTATTGATCTGGCCGGAGGCAAAAACATTGCCAAGGCGGTGTTGCCATCTCCGTTGGGAACCATGAATCTGGAAAAAGTGATTGCTGATGATCCTTATATTTATATCGCAAGCGGCGCGCAAGATCCGGGTGAAAAAGGTGTTGGGATCCAGATGGGAGCCAAAACTTCTGCGGATACAGCCCGTGCTGGCCTGAAAATGATTACTGAGCGTAAAGGCATCAATAATTTAACTGCGGTGAAAGAAGGGCGTAGCCACGCGATTTGGCACCACTATTACAACTCGCCTTATAACGTTGTTGTTACGCAGGTTTTTGCTAAATGGTTCTACCCTGAAAAATTTGCTGATTTAGACCCACAACAAACATTAAAAGAACTCCACAGTAAATTCTTGGCTATTGAGCCAGCAGGTACGTATTGGGTCAGTGAAAAATAAGCAGTAACGGGTAATAAAAATGAGTGTTACTACCGAGCCTATGCCAACGGTGAAGCAGCAATTGAATGAAAGCGATATAAAAGCACACTATCGCAATATATTACGTCGACGTATTGCATGGATGTTATTCATCGTCTTGGTGATTGGCACCTCTGTTGTACTTGATTTTACAATGGGGCCATCAGGGTTATCTCTGCCAACCCTCTGGAAAACACTGGTTTCACCAGAAAGTGTTGATGCAGGAACGCGGGTAATTGTTTGGGATATTCGATTACCATATACCTTGATGGCGGTAGTGGTTGGCCTGTCCCTTGGGCTGGCCGGTGCAGAAATGCAGACAATTTTAAATAACCCACTCGCTAGCCCGTTTACTTTGGGGGTATCCAATGCTGCTTCGTTTGGGGCAGCATTGGCGATTGTACTGGGGATCGGGATTCCGGGCGTACCGGATCAATGGTTCATCTCAGCAAACGCATTTCTCTTTGCTCTGCTGGCTGCTTTGATGTTGGATGCCGTTACCCGTTGGACAAGGGTGGCAACCTCAGGGGTTGTATTGTTCGGCATTGCAATGGTATTTACCTTCGAAGCACTTGTTTCCATGATGCAATTTATCGCGACGGAAGATACATTACAGGGGCTAGTTTTCTGGACCATGGGTAGCCTTGCCAGAGCAACATGGGAAAAATTGGGCATCTTAGTATTGGTTTTCTCCATCCTTTTGCCTATTTCCCTGTCTAACTCTTGGAAATTGACTGCCCTGCGTTTAGGAGAAGACCGTGCGATAAGCTTTGGTATTAATATCAGCCGCCTTCGTTTGGGCACATTGTTGCGGATCAGTATCCTGACTGCATTGGCCGTCGCATTTGTTGGGCCGATAGCCTTTATTGGCTTGGTAGCTCCCCACATTGCCAGAATGATATTTGGTGAAGATCACCGTTTCTATTTACCCGCAAGTGCCCTGATTGGCTCACTGGTTCTGTCAATGGCTTCCATTGCATCTAAGAACTTAATTCCGGGAGTTATCATTCCCGTAGGGATCGTGACGTCGTTGGTTGGTGTACCTTTCTTCCTTAGCATTGTTTTACGCCATCGGGGGAATGTATGAATCAGGGGTTGAAGATTAATCGATTAACGGCAGGGTATCCCAAACACTCTGTTATTGAAAATCTGAATATCGATTCACTGTCGCGTGGCAAAATCACCGTATTATTGGGGCCAAACGGTTGTGGGAAATCTACACTTTTGCGCTCGTTGGCTGGTTTAAATAAAGCCAGAGGCGAATTATTGCTGGATGGGCAAGATTTAATGCAAATGAACTTTGCCCAACGGGCAAAGCGCGTAGTTTATTTGCCTCAGTCACTACCTGCGGGCGTTCACTTGCATGTGTTGGAGTCTGTGATTGTTGCCCAGCGCGCATCTGGTGGTGTGAATAACCGTCAATGTGAGCAAGAAGTCATGGAGTTGCTGCGGCAGCTTGGTATTGAACATTTGGCTTTGAGTTATTTGGATCAATTATCTGGCGGGCAAAAACAATTAGTCGGATTAGCTCAATCATTAATTCGCCATCCAACTTTATTATTATTGGATGAACCGCTAAGCGCACTGGATTTAAATTATCAGTATCACGTAATGGATTTAGTTGCTCGTGAAACACGCCGACGTAATATTATTACTGTTGTCGTTGTCCACGATATCAATATTGCATTGCGGCATGGCGACCATGTATTAATGTTAAAAAATGGAGAGTTAATCTCTGAAGGTCTACCGGAGCAAGTTATTACGGCAGATAGCCTGGCACAGGTCTATGGCATTAAAGGCCGGATTGAGCGCTGTTCCCAAGGTATACCTCGGGTGTTAATTGATGGTTTGGTAACGGAACTAGTAAGTTAAAATAATAAAAGAGATAGAGTGCTTTATTAACTTTAAAGTATATCTAATTAAAAAAATATAATACTGACGGGAATAAATCATTATTCCCGTGCAATGGGTATATGTCGATTATCCATATTAATCTAAATAATTCTATTCTACCTTTTGGAGAATCGGGAATGTCTATTTTTGCAAAGAAAAAAATTGTACTCGGCATTATTGCTGCCATGTCATCCAGCTCTGTTTTGGCTGACAATACAGTTAATAATGGCGAAGATAAAATTATTGTGACTACCGCAGCAGGTTTTCAGCAAAAAATTGAAGATGCACCAGCATCTATTTCAGTTATCAGTCGTGAACAGTTAGAAACCAAAGTCTACCGTGATGTCACGGATGCATTGAAAGATGTGCCGGGTGTGATGATTACTGGCGGTGGCAGCAGTAGCGACATTAGTATCCGGGGTATGAGCTCCAAATACACTATGATACTGATTGATGGAAAAAGGGTCGATACCCGTAGTACACGTCCTAACAGTGATGGCTCCGGCATTGAGCAAGGATGGATGCCACCATTAGCAGCAATTGAACGCATTGAAGTTGTACGCGGGCCGATGTCTTCGCTTTATGGGTCTGATGCTATGGGCGGAGTCATCAACGTCATCACCCGTAAAGTTCAAAAAGAGTGGCACGGTAGCTTGCGTGCAGATACAACTCTGACTGAGCAAAAAAAATCAGGTAATACCTACCAAACAAGCGCTTATGTTGCTGGACCGTTGATTGATGGTTTATTGGGAATAAAACTAAACGGTTTATTCTCTCATCGCAGCGAAGATAAAATCCCCAGTGGTTTTAAGGAACAGGAAATACGTAATGGTACGGTAACATTTTCTTTAACACCGGATGAGCAAAATAGCTTTGATTTTGAGGTAGGCCGTAATCTACAGGATAGTAATTCGCATATTGGTAAAAGCCGTCGGGTTAGTGCTAAATCAGACGACATTAACCGTTATGAGCGCAATAATTACTCAATTAGCCATAATGGAATTTATGATTTTGGTACGATGACTTCTTATATCCAGAGGGATGAATCTAATAATCCAGGACGTAAGATGAAAAATTCAGACACTCTCTTTAGTAACCAGACAACATTTGCACTGGATACGCATACATTGAGTGTGGGTGGGCAATACCGTTATGAAGATTTGAGTGACGGTGAAAATAAAGTAATGGCTAAAAAAGGAACGAATAAGCTTACGCGCTGGAGTTGGTCATTATTTACTGAAGATGAATGGCAAATGACCAATGATTTTGCTTTAACTGGTGGCATTCGCTTGGATAAAGATGAGCTTTTTGGTGCTCATTGGACACCTCGTTTGTATGGTGTATGGCATGCAGATGAACAATGGACAATTAAAGGTGGAGTTTCTACCGGATATCGCTCCCCTAATTTACGACAGGTTGCCCCGAATTGGTTACATGGCACAGGCGGTGGTAATAGTAATGGGGTCATTGAAAGCAATCCTGATTTGAAACCAGAAAAAAGTGTCAGTGAGGAAATTAGTGTTATTTGGAATAACCAAAACGGTTTTAATACAGGAGTCACGGTCTTTAATACCGACTTTAAAAATAAAATTACTGAATTCAATATCTGTGATAACGAGACAGGAAAGCCTGTAATGTGTGATGGCCCATATAAGGGCTATGACTTTGTTAATGGAAACATGAATGTCGATGAAGCCAACCTTCGTGGTATAGAAACTACCATGAATTGGAATATCACAGAAGATATCTCATTAGCAGCAAATTATACTTATTCTTATTCCAAGCAAAAAACAGGCCCTTTCAAAGGTAAGTCTTTGAATAAGATGCCAACGCATATGGCTAATGCAACATTGAATTGGCAAGCACTACCAGAAATGAATACATGGGCACGCATCAATTTCCGTGGTAAATCGAAAAATTACCAATATCGTTCCCGTATGGAGAATGGGACACCTTCTTACACCTTTGTTGATCTTGGTATGACTTACAATATAACGAAGCAGCTACGTTTATTGGGTGGTGTCTATAACATCTTTGATAAACGTGTGACTCAAGAAATCCATAAGGCTACACTTGATGGCCGTCGTTACAACATCGGTCTTAATTATGACTTTTAATTAATATTGGGTTTGTTTATTAATATTAGTAATCATAATTAACATTTAGACGTATTCACATTTAGACATAATGCAAAGTCATTCTGTGATCATTTTTATGGTGATAGAATGACTTTTTTGCTATAAAAATGTACGCCATTAAATGGCAAATAGTCACACCCTGTGCTAAAAGTTTATCAGAGGCCAACAATGGATATGATGGCGATGAACCCAAGCATTCACTCAGTAAGAGCCGATTCTGTAAGGCTCTGTAGTGTAGTAAAAAATAATAAATTTTTTAGTGTCTAGCGCTTGCTATTTCAGTACTTGAAGTGCAAAATGCGTGCACTAAAAAATAACTGGTGTGTAAAAATGCACCAGTTATTTTTTTTGCAATCGAGTTATTTTTTACCACACAAAGAGGCCGGAGCTTGTTCCGGATCGATACTGACCATAAGCAACCATAATTGAAAGCGGGTTGCTGTACTGAGGAATAAAAAATGGAGCAATTATTCTCTTTTGCACTTGTGCCAATTGGCGCTCGTTGCTGCAATGATGACTATGGGGCAGGCCTCTCTGCTAGTTCATCCTCCTCTAATTCTTCTTTCTTTTCTGTCTATAGACAGATGCGAAGTCTACCCAGTAACTATCGATTAAGTAGTTGTAGTAGTACCCAGATCGAAGTTATGGGAGGTTTCGCTCATGTCGCATAATTCAATCACTTTTGACACTACTCAGACTCGTGCTAATAATCGCGTTCAACTAAGAAGAACGTTGACCCTGTTTCAGGTAGTTATGATGGGGCTTGCATATATGCAGCCAATGACTATTTTTGACACGTTCGGCATTGTTTCTGGTCTGACTGGTGGACATGTTGCAACATCTTACGCTATCGCATTAATCGCAATTTTATTTACAGCTTTAAGCTATGGGAAATTAGTAAAACGCTTTCCGTCAGCAGGTTCTGCCTACACATACGTACAAAAATCAATAAATCCCCATCTTGGGTTTATGGTAGGTTGGTCATCCTTGCTGGATTATTTGCTCATGCCAATGATCAATATCCTGTTGGCAAAAATTTATCTCCAAGCCATTTTTCCAGGAATCGACCCTTGGGTCTTTGTGGTCAGCTTGGCGGTATTGATGACAGTGTTCAACCTGAGTGGCATTAATGTTGTGGCAAATCTCAACGGCCTGATCGTGGTTGTACAAATTGCTGTTATGGTGGTCTTTGTCGGTTTATTAATGTATGGCGTACATCATGGTGAGGGTGCTGGAACACTGTTCAGCATGCGACCATTTACGTCAGAAGAAGCCAAATTGATCCCAATGATAACCGGGGCGACGATACTTTGTTTCTCTTTCCTCGGGTTTGATGGTATCAGTTCATTATCTGAAGAAACACCAAACGCAGAAAAGGTAATTCCAAAAGCGATTTTCCTGACTGCATTAATTGGTGGAGCTATCTTCATTGCGGTGTCTTATTTCCTACAACTCTATTTCCCAGATATCTCTCGGTTCAAAAACCCTGATGAATCTCAGCCAGAAATTATGTTGTTTGTTGCCGGCGCATTCTTCCAGGCGATTATTCTAGTATTCTCCTGCGTAACTGTAATGGCTTCTGGTATGGCTGCCCACGCAGGCGTTTCCCGTTTGCTTTATGTAATGGGCCGAGACGGAGTGTTGCCTGAGAAAGTATTTGCCTATGTTCATCCGAAATGGCGTACTCCGGCCATTAACGTCATCTTGGTTGGCATTGTTGCGTTATCCGCCGGCTGGCTGGACTTGGTGACGGCAACTGCATTGATTAATTTTGGTGCGCTGGTGGCCTTTACTTTCGTGAATCTGTCGGTCATTTCACAATTTTATATTCGTGAACGCCGCAACAGCACTTTGAAAGATACACTGAATTTCTTGATCCTCCCTTTGCTTGGCGCTGCGACAGTCGGTGTCTTGTGGATGAATCTGGATGAACACTCCATGGAGTTAGGTCTGATTTGGGGTGGAATTGGTTTACTGTATATGTTCTTCCTGACGCGCAGCTTCCGTCAGCCGATGCCACAATTCAGTGAATCATAAGAGCCAGTGGCTCATAAATAGAAAGAACCCCTTATATTTGAAACAGCACCTTCGGGTGCTGTTTTCATTTTGCCTACTATTGGCCTATTGCTTACAAAATATAATGAAGTACCCGAAAGCATCACAGCGTATCTTGTAGACTCTGAGTCTAAACGTGAGCAAGAAATCAGTAAACGAAAAGAAACGGGATATAATAAGTGATAAGTAGCCACATCTTATTTCATTAAAAGCCTGTTTGACTGGTGCCATAAGGTAAGAGGAACATTATGAATGATGTCAACAACTCTCAAGATCAGCAGATAATCGCCACTCTTACGTATATTGTCGGAACGCCCCATATTCTCACTGAATCTCAGAAAACAGAACGTTACCGTAAAGGCTTTCGTTCTGGGCAGGGAAATGCGCTCGCGGTTGTATTTCCGGGCTCGCTATTAGAGTTATGGAATGTTTTCAAGGCTTGTGTCGACACGGATAAAATTATTTTAATGCAGGCCGCCAATACGGGATTAACAGGGGGTTCTACTCCGGATGGCGATAACTATGATCGTGATATTATCATTATCAATACGCTCCGAATGGATAAAATACAGCTCCTTACCTCGACCAATCAAGTTATTGCTTTCCCCGGCAGCACTCTGTGGCATTTAGAAAAAGAACTAAAACCACTGGGGCGTGAACCTCATTCGGTCATTGGCTCATCCTGTATTGGCGCGTCTGTCATTGGCGGGATCTGCAATAATTCAGGAGGCTCATTGGTTCAACGTGGCCCCGCATATACTGAGTTGGCGCTGTATGGTCGTGTCAATGAAAAAGGTCAGGCTGAACTTATTAACCATTTAGGCATTGCGTTAGGCGATACACCAGAAGAAATTCTGACTCGTCTGGAGGCTCAACACTATCGTACGGAAGATATTCAGAGTAGCGACAGGGTAGCTTCTGACCATGAATATCTACAACGTATCCGAGACGTTGATGCTGATACACCAGCACGGTTTAATGCTGATGAACGCAGGTTATTCGAAACGTCTGGTTGTGCCGGTAAGCTAGTGGTTTTCGCTGTTCGTCTTGATACTTTTCCGGCTGAGTCCTCTTCGCAGGTTTTCTATATTGGCACCAACCAACCACAAGAATTGACGGAATTACGTCGTCATATTCTCTCAAACTTTCGGCACTTACCCGTTGCGGGGGAATATATGCACCGGGATATCTTTGATATCGCGGAAATATATGGAAAAGATACCTTTGTCATGATTGACAAATTAGGCACAGATAAAATGCCAAAATTTTTCAATCTGAAAGGGAGGATGGATGCCATGTTTGGTAAGGTACCATTTTTGCCTTCGCATCTGACTGATCGTGCTATGCAGGGGTTGAGCCGTTTATTGCCCTCCCATTTACCCCCTCGTTTAAAAGAATATCGAAATCGTTTTGAACATCATTTGATGTTAAAAATGTCCGGTGATGGCATTAAAGAAGCAGAAGAGTGGCTGGAAAATTACTTCAAACAAGCGGGGGGCGAATATTTTGCCTGTACGCCTGAAGAGGGGACAAAAGCATTTTTGCATCGCTTCGCAGCGGCTGGGGCTGCAATTCGTTATCAGGCAGTCCATTGCAAGGATGTAGAAGATATTCTGGCATTGGATATAGCCTTGCGGCGTAACGATCATGAATGGTTTGAATCCTTGCCTCCTGCAATTAATGAAAAACTAGTGCATAGCCTTTATTACGGGCATTTTATGTGTCACGTATTCCATCAGGATTATATTGTCAAAAAAGGTACTGATATTAAGGCGCTGAAAGCGGAAATGTTGGCAATATTGAATCAGCGTGGAGCAGAATATCCTGCTGAACATAATGTTGGGCATTTATATCACGCTAAACCTCAGCTTAAGCGATTCTATCAAATGACGGATCCGACAAATACGTTGAATCCGGGCATTGGCAAAACCTCCAAACTGAAAAATTGGGGAAAGGGACATGACTGCCAAGATATTGAACATCACCATGACTGACTTGTTTTTGCAGTGAAAAAAGATGAAAGAAATAAGGGAGCAAAAAGACAAAGTTTCTGTTTTGTCTTTTTGCTTGATTAATAAAGTAAAATAATTAGAAAAGTTTACTCAGCCAGTTGGATTGCGTAATCAACCAGTGCTTTTAGCTGACGACATTTATCTTCATCGGATTGATATTCAACAAAAAGCGCTTCAATAGTGGCAAGGTATTGGCTGATACTCTCTTGTGTGAAGAGATCCTGACGATGATGTAACCAGCGTTGTTGTTCATCGTAATCCAGGGTCGCCGGGTAATTTCTGGCTCGATAGCGGAATAACAATGCCTTAATACGCGCATCCTGAAAAGTTAAATCCAAGGCTGGCAAGTTCTGTGGAGAAGTTTCCCGAATAATCTCCATGGCAGTTTTATCGGCATCGCCGAAAAATCCGCTATATAGCTTGGCATCAACATTATCAGATTCAGGAAATTCTTCGGGATGCGAAAACAATTCAACAACCTTTTCCCTGATTTGTGGGTGATTGCGCAAAATAGCCAAGTTTTTCTCACATTGATTGCGGTCTAATCCGACTCGCTCTGCATCTTCTGACCGTAATGTATTCTCTGGCGCGATAATAGGGCACTTATTGATATGCACTAACTTGATAGGAACCGGGCTTTGATCTGGCTGTAATTCATCGCGTCGGGTATATAAACGTTCACGTAGTTTATCTGCACTGAGTTCCAGTAGTGGAGTAATATCACCTGCCAAATCACACATGATAACAGCATTGCGATTCGTCGGGTGCCATGCCAAAGGGGCAATAAGGCTAATATTGCTGCGTAAAGTCCCAAACATTCCCGATACATGAACCAAAGGTTTCATTTGTGGAATATCAATTTGATTGCTGATTTTTTGTTTATTTCTTAATTGGAAAAAGTAATCGAATAAGCGGGGCTGGGCTTTTTTCACCAGCTTTGCCATGGCGATGGTAGCGTAAACATCGGACATTGCATCATGGGCATGGCTGTGCTCAACACCGTTGGCTTTTGTCAGGTGTTCCAATTTGAAACTCGGCAGCCCATCATCATTTTCCGGCCAGACAATCCCTTCTGGGCGCAAGGCATAGCAAGCACGTAATACATCAAGTAAATCCCAGCGGGAATTACCTTTTTGCCAACTATAAGCGTACGGATCGTAAAAGTTACGATAGAAAATGTTACGGCTAACTTCATCATCAAAACGAATATTATTGTATCCAAGAATACACGTGTTGGGTCTGCTGAAGGCTTCATGGATCTGACGGGCAAATTCAGCCTCATTGACCCCTTTTTTCAATGCCAACTGCGGTGTGATTCCCGTAATCATCACCGCTTCAGGGTCGGGAAGGTAATCATCAGCGGGAGCACAATACACCACCAAAGGCTCTTCAATGATATTGAAATCACTATCGGTGCGAACTCCCGCAAATTGGGCTGGGCGATCTAAGGCAGGATGTTTACCAAACGTCTCATAATCGTGGAAGTAGAAACTTTGTTGTTCTTTACTGGTGTTCAATGTTGTGTATTCTCCGTCGCCGCCAATTAAATCATGTCGAAAATGCGTACCAAAAGCTGTGCATACCAAAAACTGCGCGTACTAAAAACGATGGCTCTCAGTAACACGAAATTGCGAGTTATACATGGTAAACCATATTTTGGCTAATCTGAATTAGCAGATCTGAATGTTTGTGGCATGGAAAGAATGAGCCGGCTCAGCGAAAGCCAGAAGAGTGACATTTGGGCTATTGAACGATTTAATTCCAATGTATTATTTGGGAGTAAACGCCCTATTTTAATCTCGTGAATCCTCTAATTAAACAGGATGATAATGATGGTAGAAATTACAGACACACTTCCGACACCCAAAGAGTATGTCACATTGCGTGAACGCGCTGGGTTATCAGCAAAATCCATAGAAGCTGCGCAGAAAGGATTACCTAACTCACTGTTTGCTGTTTACTTACGTGTTCAAGGAAAACTGGTTGGAATGGGGCGTGTTATTGGTGATGGCGCATGTTTTTTCCAAATTGTGGATATTGCTGTTGATCCAGATTATCAGGGGCAAGGGCTTGGTAAAACAATTATGGCTCGGATTGATGCGTGGTTGGAGGCACAAGCATTATCAGGCTCTTATGTTTCTTTGATTGCAGATAAACCCGAATTTTATGCAAAGCTCGGTTATCAATTGACGGACCCAGAAGCACAGGGAATGTACCGGCGTTTAACGCCTAAATCCTAAAAATTATCGAAACTGACTTGTCTATACGTTGCCTGAAATTGTATTGTGGGGTTAGCATAATAAATTATCAGTCAGATTAAAAAGGTGTAAATAATGGACAACACAAATAAACCAACATTCCATAATGTACTGGAGTTTGTGCGCATATTTCGTCGTAAAAACAAATTGCAACGCGAAATTGTCGATAATGAGAAAAAGATCCGCGATAACCAAAAGCGTGTATTACTGCTCGATAATTTGAGCGATTACATTAAACCGGGCATGTCGATTGATGATATTCAGGGAATTATTTCCCATATGCGCAGTGATTATGAAGAACGTGTTGATGAATATATCATCAAGAATGCTGAGCTATCTAAAGAGCGCCGTGAATTATCTAAAAAATTGAAAGCGATGGATGGTGGGGTTAAATAAGCTTTCAGTTGCCAATATTGGGTTTGATAAAGATAACCACGCCATTGCGCGTAGTTATCTTTTTTGGCTTTGGTGATAGGAATATCAATTCCAATGCGGTTTGAGTTCAGGATCGACCAAGGCGTAAATTTGATAATAAGTGTGTTCATCATCTGCCATCTGAGCTAATTGCTCCGCGACATCGATACGGCTTACCATGCCATGAATTTCATCTTGATAGCGTTGGCAATTTCCAGTGCCAGACTGATCGGTCAGGCCGCCAGGGCGAATAATGGTAAAATCCAGTGTACTGGTTTGCAAATAACTTTCCGCCAGTGATTTGTGCCTGACTGATTGCCCGAATAGTGATTTTGCTCGCTGCGATAACGTCTTCCAGCTTTCTCCACATCCGATGGATGTCACCAATAGCATGCGTGAAACCTGAGATTTCTCCAGCGCATCAATGATGGCGATATTGCCATAATGATCTGAATTGCCGCCGCCAATGGTTGAAAAGACAACCGGATTTTCCCCTGCATTTGCAATCGCTGTTTCTATGCTCTTGTGGTCACAGGCATCACCGAATATCACATTAATGCCCATTGCGCTCAGTTCGGCAGCTTGTTGCTCATTACGAATCAAAGCAGTAACAGGACGGTTTTGTTTGAGTCCGATGATGGCTAAATGTCTTCCAATACCTTTCCCAGCACCAAAAATTAACCAAGGTTTCATAGGCAGGATGCTCTCCATAAAATTAATGAACTTTAAATGATAATTATTTAAGTTTATTGGAATAACCCATTGAAAGAAATGAGATTGATTGTTTTTTTGTGGAAATGGGATAAAAAATGGCTCCTGTTATCAGGAGCCATTGCTTTTATAAGAAGCTACAACTTTCGATTATTTGAAAAATTGTGGTTTAACCATGCCAGAAGTTGCAATATTTGTCGCAGAGTGACCACCCGCTCCACCTTTCCCTTTGAATGGGCTAGCAGGGCGCTGCAATTCGTTAATCACGACGGGCTTTTCCACCAAATCTGGTGCTGGTGCCCTCGTCATTGGGGAATAAGCGTGATGATATTTTTCCACGATAATCGGAGACTCAGTAACCTTTGTCTCTTCCGTTTTAACTTCCTCTGCCTGAGCGCTTGTTTCCGCTGCGACAGTTGGTTGTTCTTCATGATGTTCCTGTTCAACTAAAGGCGACACTATGATTGGATCTGATGCTTCAGAATCACGCACAACCTTGTTATGCAGTTCTTTATTATGAGGTGCTTCATTATGCAAGCTGTCAACCTGCGGAGCTTTATCGTCCGATAAAACTTCTGCTGGATGTTGTTCATCATGACTAATAACCGGCTCTACCGCTTCAGCTTCTGGCTCTTCCGATGCCACAACAGAAGAAGATTCTTCAGCTAATTTAGCATCCTCATGGGTTACAGCAGCTTCATGATGAACAGCGATCTCTAGTTGTTCTACCACTTCCGCACGAGTTTCCATTGGGCTTGGTGAAGGCTCTGTTATTGCCGGAATCAAGATCACATTTTCTTGTTGTACCGGAGCAGCTTCGTCAACGGTTTCAACAGCCGCTGGCATTTCAGCTTCGGCCGTCGTCACTGGTGTAACTGGATAACGAACCCAAACTTTGCCTGATGCCAGTTCTGGTGAAACCACAGCCATTTCTAACGGTACTGGAGATTGAGTCAAACTACGTTCGTCACGATAACGGCGACGGCGTTGACCGCTGACACGCAGATGGCGCGGTGAACGGCGGGAACGGCGTGGCATGGTGTTATCTTGCTGCTCGTTATTTTGTGAGGCAGCATTTTGAGGTGCATCGTTCTGGGAAGCCATGTCCTGAGCAACCGAATTCTGCGATATTGCAGGTTGGTTTGCTGCTTCAACATGAGTATCAATAATGGCAGGTACAGAGACTTTTTTCTCTTCTCCGACATTGGTTGATACCGTTTCTGGCACGATGGCTGGCAAAGCAGCGACAACTGCCTCTTTTTTCACCTCATCAGTTATACGTATTTTTTGCTCAAGCTGGCGGCGTTGGCGGCGAGGCATGACTGGCTGGCGCTCTTCCGCTTCTTCCTCATTTTGTTCTGGTTTGCTTGCTGCTTGTTCAGCCTTGGCTTCCAGTTGCTGCTGACGTTTTTCTTCCTGACGACGGCGTTGACGTTCTGCACGTTGCTCACGGCGTTGTTGTTGCTGAGCTTCGCGTGCTTCATTGTCTATCGCAACGTTTTCTTGTGCATTAGCATTATTTTTCTGCTGTGTATTGCGGCCCTTACGTTGTTCATCGCGCTCGCGGTTATTGCGATTTTCATTTTCGTTGCGATCACGGCGTTGGTTTTGACGGCGTGGATTGCGACGTTCTGATGAGCGGCGATTATCATTGCCAGAAGGCTTTTTGTTGCTAGCTTGAGGTTGTTTCTCTTCTTCAGCACTGAATAATTTTTTCAGAGCGGTGAGGAAACGGCTGAACAAACCTGGAGTAGCAGCTTGCTTCTGATTGCTGACAACTGCTTTTTTATCACTTCTGGCTTTTGCTGTAGCCGCAGCAGGAGCATCTGCTGGAAGATCAAATGTCGAAATAGCGGGTTGTTCTGGACGCTTACGTTCGTTCTGGCTGTCATCCGGAACATTTGCCATTTCTGCATCATGCAATTGTGGAAGGTGGTAACTTACTGCAGAAATTTCTTCGCCTTTACGCACACGCAAAACAGAGAAGTGCGGCGTTTGCATTTGGTCGTTTGGCACAATAACAACGCCGACACCTCCTTGACGATGTTCAATGGCATTGACAGCCCTGCGTTTTTCATTCAACAAATAGGAAGCAATTTGTACAGGAACAATCGCATGAACCTGATGTGTATTTTCTTTTAGTGCTTCTTCTTCGATTAGGCGCAGAATAGACAAAGAAAGTGATTCGTTATCACGAATAGTCCCAGTGCCGCTACAGCGAGGGCAAACGTGATGGCTGGATTCCCCCAGTGATGGGCTTAAACGCTGACGGGACATCTCCAACAAACCGAAACGAGAAATTCGGCCAATTTGAATACGGGCACGATCTTGGCGCACGGCATCACGCAGCCGGTTTTCAACTTCTCGTTGGTGGCGTACGGGTGTCATGTCAATAAAGTCAATGACAATCAAACCACCGAGATCACGTAAACGCAATTGACGCGCAATTTCATCTGCGGCTTCTAAATTGGTATTGAAGGCAGTTTCTTCGATGTCGCCACCGCGGGTTGAGCGTGATGAGTTAATATCAATGGCAGTTAAGGCTTCAGTCGTATCAATAACCACTGAACCGCCGGAAGGCAAGCGAACTTCACGCTGGAAAGCTGACTCAATTTGCGATTCTATTTGATAATGGCTGAACAGGGGAACTTCACCACTGTATAACTTGATTTTACTGGCAAAATCCGGGCGCCCCAGCGCAGTGATATGCTGGCGGGCCAAATCAAGGATTTTCGGGTTATCTATCAAGATTTCCCCGATGTCTGGACGCAGATAATCACGGAAGGCACGTACAATAACATTGCTTTCTTGATGGATCAGGAATGGAGCAGGATGGCTGTCTGCGGCTTTTTTGATAGCTTCCCAGTGTCTTAGTCGGAAATTTAAATCTCCTTGTAAGGCTTCTGCGGATTTGCCTACACCTGCGGTACGTACAATCAGCCCCATCCCTTCAGGAACTTCGAGCGAGGAGAGTGCTTCTTTCAGTTCAATGCGATCATCGCCTTCAATGCGGCGAGAAATACCGCCGGCCCTTGGGTTATTGGGCATCAGAACCAGATAGCTACCGGCCAGACTAATAAAAGTAGTTAAGGCTGCCCCTTTATTTCCACGTTCTTCTTTATCAACCTGAACGATAACTTCCTGACCTTCTTTAAGGATATCCTTAATGTTAGGGCGGCCGTGCGGGTGATAATTACTTGGGAAATATTCGCGAGCAATTTCTTTTATGGGCAAGAAACCGTGTCGCTCTGCACCATAATCAACAAAAGCAGCTTCCAGGCTAGGTTCAATTCGTGTAATTTTACCTTTATATATATTGGCCTTTTTCTGCTCGTGCCCAGGGCTTTCAATATCCAAATCATACAGACGTTGCCCATCAACAAGGGCGACACGCAACTCTTCCTGTTGGGTTGCGTTGATTAGCATTCTTTTCATTCTAACTTACTCATTATTTTTTACATTGGTATAGAGCTGCGAGTAAAAAAGATGAGCTACTGGTTACCGATGGCCTCGTGTCTTTTACAAAACCGTCAGCCTCACGGCTATCGTTTGTATAGAGGCGCCTATTTGCCGGCGAGTCTGGATTTCATTCAAATACAGTACTCTATTTATTGGGGAATACTGTAATTAAGCCAGCACAGATTTTACCCAATCCAGTAAGCTGCAACTCGCAGCCCATAAATTGTTTGATTGAACATTACGTCTTACGCCATTGCTGCGCTTTTGTTCGATCAAACAGATAACAAACAATTTCAATCTTGCCATTCATAGTTTAGTGAACTGTGGCCAGAAAGCATTATTCCATTGCTTTTGGGGTGATAGCAAGGTGACTTTATCGCTTTGGGGTTTTTTTATCAGGAAATAGTGATAAGTTGTTAATCTTTGGTCTTTAAATAAAGACATTCATACCAATGAAGTAGAAAAGCATGGATGTTATTTAGTCACATTGAAAAAATTGAGTGGCGCTCTGTTTGTTGGATAATTAAAATCTCGCCCATGAAAACAAATAATCAAATTGTACAATTTGTCACTATTGATGACGATGAGGCCGGTCAGCGAATCGATAATTTTTTGCTGGCTCGTTTAAAAGGTGTACCTAAGAGCATGATCTACCGGATTCTGCGCAAAGGTGAAGTTCGAGTTAACAAGGGCAGAATCAAACCCGAATATAAATTGGCAGCAGGAGACACCATCAGGATCCCTCCGGTCAGAGTATCAGAGAAACAGGATCCCCCTGTATCTGCAAAACTGGGCAAGGTTGCAGCACTGGCTGAGTGTATTTTGTATGAAGATGACTATATTCTGGTCATTAATAAACCGTCCGGAACAGCAGTTCATGGCGGCAGTGGGTTGAGTTTTGGTGTTATTGAAGGGTTGAGGGCATTGCGCCCTGAAGCCCGTTTTCTTGAGCTGGTGCATCGCCTTGACCGCGATACCTCGGGCATTTTATTAATTGCAAAAAAACGCTCTGCGTTGCGCGCCCTTCATGAACAGCTGCGCTTGAAACAGATGCAGAAAGATTACTTGGCGCTGGTACGCGGCCAGTGGCAATCCCATTGCAAAGTGGTTGAAGCTCCTTTGTTGAAAAATATTCTGCAAAGCGGGGAAAGGGTAGTAAAAATCAGCAGCGAAGGTAAACCTTCTGAAACACGCTTTAAAATTGAAGAAAGGTATACATTTGCGACTTTGGTGCGGGCAAGCCCGGTTACAGGTCGAACGCACCAGATCCGGGTACATACATTACATGCGGGTCATCCTATCGCTTTTGATGATCGCTATGGTGATAGAGCATTTGATGCACAATTGGCAGCGACGGGTCTTAACCGGCTGTTTTTGCACGCAAGTTCCCTGAAGTTTACCCATCCATCTACGGGGGAAACTTTACGTTTCGAAGCCCCGCTGGATGATAAGTTAAAAACTTGTTTAAGAATATTGCGGCAGAATAATCAATGAGAAGAGTCCGTCAGAGGGTTAAGCCCCTGACGGATCAGCATATCTGTCAGGGTAATCAATGGCAGGCCGATTAGAGTGTTTGGATCTCTGCCATCAAGTTTCTCAAATAATGTGATCCCTAAACCTTCACTTTTAAAACTGCCTGCACAATTAAAAGGTTCTTCTTTGTTTAAGTAACTGATGATTTCTGCGTCGGTAATTTGTCTAAAATAAACATGGAAGAGTTCACAGCGGGTATCTGCACTCCCGGTTTTGCTGTTAAATAACGTAACACCAGTATAAAACGTGACACATTTCCCGCTGGCTTTTTGTAGTTGCTTGAACGCGTTTTCAAAATTATGTGGCTTGCCTGTAATTTTGTTATCTAAAACGCAAACCTGATCTGAACCTATAATTAGGTGGTTGGGATAATCACATTGCAATGCGGTCGCTTTTGCATGTGATAGCCGCATTACCAACTGTTCTGGTTTTTCATTTTCTTGTGGCTCCTCATCGACATTAGGAGAAGCACAAGTAAAAGATAAACCCAATTTTTCCAATAATTGGCGGCGATATACAGAAGTTGACGATAAAACAATCGGAAGCATCATTTTTCCATAAAATACGTAGAGAAATATTCGCGGACATTTTAAACTATGCGTCGCTTAATAAGCGAATATTTGGCGGAAAGGTAAGATGTGTGGCCTTTTTCTTTGACTATGTCTCATTACAAAGATAATATGCGCGCCTTATGCAGAAGGTAAAATTACCCCTGACCATTGATGCACTTCGAGCTGCCCAGAAAAGATTAGACTACCAAGGTAGTTATTCTGCTGAGCAAGTTCGTCGCATTGCAGAAAGTGTGGTCAGTGTGGATGGTGATGTAGATAGCTCACTATCGTTTGAAATTGATAATCAGCGTCTGGCTGTTGTAAAAGGGCATTCCGATGTGGATGTCACGCTTGCCTGTCAGCGTTGTGGCAGTAATTTCAGTCATCATGTTCACACAACGTATTGTTTTAGCCCGATCGTCAATGACGAGAAGGCCGAGGCATTACCGGAAGAATATGAGCCAATTAACGTTAATGAATTTGGCGAAATAGATTTACTGGCAATGATTGAAGATGAAATAATTCTGTCTCTGCCGGTAGTTCCGGTACATGATTCTGAACACTGTGAAGTGTCCGACGCGGACATGGTGTTTGGTGAATTGCCCGCTGAAGCGGAAAAACCAAACCCATTTGCCGTATTAGCCAGTTTAAAGAAAAGTACTTAAGGAGTAAGGTCAATGGCCGTACAACAGAATAAACCAACTCGTTCTAAACGTGGTATGCGTCGCTCTCATGACGCACTGACTGCAACACATGTCTCTGTAGACAAAACTTCTGGTGAAACTCACCTGCGTCACCACGTGACCGCTGATGGCTACTACCGTGGCCGCAAGGTAATCAACAAGTAATCTCAGCTAACCATTAGCAAGTTGATATCTTGGCTAATCTAACCCTAGCGTTAGATGCTATGGGCGGGGACTTTGGTCCTCGCGTCACAGTGCCTGCTGCTTTGCAGGCACTGGCATCTAATCCGCAATTAAAGCTATTGTTGGTCGGTAACCCCGAAACCATTTCCCCTTTGCTTGCAAATGAAAATGCCGAGCTGCTTGGCCGTTTGCAAATTATCCCTGCGGAACATGTCGTTTCCAACGATGCAAGACCTTCACAGGCTATTCGCTCCAGTCATGGTACTTCGATGCGTGTGGCGCTGGAACTGGTCAAATCAGGGCAAGCACAGGCCTGTGTCAGTGCGGGAAATACGGGGGCTTTGATGGGGTTGGCCAAATTGATGCTAAAATCCATAGAAGGGATTGAACGACCGGCATTAATGACTGTGATACCTAACCTGAAACAGCGGAAGACCGTTGTATTAGATTTAGGCGCTAATATTAATTGTAATAGCCGTATGTTAGTTCAGTTTGCGATTATGGGCGCTGTAATGGCAGAGTATGTTGCTGGCGTAGATAACCCACGAGTGGCGCTGCTCAATATAGGGGAAGAGGAATCCAAGGGGCTGGATAATATCCGCGAAGCTGCTATAACCTTGCGCAATAGCCCGACTATTAATTATATAGGCTATGTGGAAGGAAATGAGTTACTGACGGGGAAAACTGATGTGCTCGTATGTGACGGCTTCGCAGGTAATGTTACGCTGAAGACGATGGAAGGTGCAATTAGAGTGATTCTATCTCTGGTAAAATCACCGGATGGTCAGCAGAAAAAATCATCTTGGCTGATGAAAATATTCAAGATGAAGATATTCAAAAAATGGTTGCTAAAGCAGGTAACGAAGCGATTTGGTCATTTGAACCCTGATCAGTATAACGGAGCAACGTTATTGGGATTACGTGGTATCGTCATTAAAAGCCATGGCGCTGCCAATGAACGTGCGTTTAAAGCGGCTATTGATCAAGCTGTTCAGGCTGTAGAAAAACAGGTTCCTGACAGAATCGCTGCCCGACTGGATGCAGTATTACCCAAGAGTGAACAAGCATAAATGTATACAAAAATCTTAGGTACGGGCAGTTATTTGCCTGCGCATGTGCGTACTAACGCAGATCTAGAAAAAATGGTGGATACGTCTGACGAGTGGATTGTAGCTCGTACGGGCATTCGTGAACGCCGTATTGCAGCTGAAGATGAAAATGTTGCAACCTTGGGTTTTAAAGCTGCAGAAAAAGCCATTGAAATGGCTGGCATCGATAAAACAGAAATTGATCTAATTGTTGTAGCAACAACAAGCTCAACGCATGCCTTCCCAAGTGCCGCTTGCCAAATCCAGCAATTATTGGGAATTCCAAATGTTGCAGCTTTTGATATTGCAGCAGCATGTGCGGGTTTTGCTTATGCATTGAGCGTTGTTGATAAATTTATTAAAACCGGGGCAGCGAAGCATGCACTGGTCATTGGATCTGACATTATTTCAAGAGTTGTGGATCCAGAAGATCGCGGTACAATTATCCTCTTTGGGGATGCGGCCGGAGCTATGATAGTTGGGGCTTCTGAGGAACCCGGCATATTATCCACCCATCTTCACGCTGATGGCCGTCATGGCGATTTGTTGTCCTTGCCCCATCAAAGTCGAGTGGAACGTGATAATCCGGCATATATATCCATGACCGGCAATGAAGTCTTTAAAGTTGCTGTCCGTGAGTTGGCGAATATTGTTGATGAAACATTGGAAGCTAACAACATGTCTCACTCCGAGCTTGATTGGCTGGTGCCTCATCAGGCAAATTTGCGTATTATTTCAGCGACAGCCAAGAAATTGAATATGACAATGGATAAAGTTGTTGTGACATTGGATCGTCACGGTAACACCTCGGCAGCATCAGTACCGACAGCATTTGATGAAGCGGTGCGTGATGGAAGGATCCAACGCGGCCAGCTTGTTTTACTTGAAGCATTTGGCGGTGGCTTTACCTGGGGCTCAGCGCTAGTACGTTTTTAATTCAACAGGAAACTAAACATGTCTGATTTTGCAATGGTATTTCCCGGCCAGGGTTCTCAATCTTTGGGGATGTTGGCAGACTTAGCCACGGAATTTCCGCTGGTTGAACAAACCTTCGCAGAGGCTTCTGCGGTTTTGGGATATGATTTATGGGCATTAGTCCAACAAGGAACCGTAGAAGAGCTGAATAAAACGTGGAAGACCCAACCTGCGTTACTGGCAGCTTCAGTCGCCATTTGGCGTGTCTGGCAAGAAGAGGGAGGAAAAGCACCTTCCATCATGGCCGGTCACAGCCTCGGTGAGTATTCGGCATTGGTTTGTGCTGGCGTGATTGAATTCAGCCAGGCAATCAAACTTGTTGAACTACGCGGAAAGCTGATGCAGGATGCTGTACCAGAAGGGCAAGGGGCGATGTATGCCATTATCGGTCTGGATAATGAATCCATTGCAAAAGCATGTGACGAAGCAGCACAGGGGCAAATTGTTTCACCGGTTAACTACAACTCACCTGGTCAGGTTGTGATAGCTGGCGAGAAAGATGCAGTTGAACGCGCTGGCGCAGCATGTAAAGCGGCCGGTGCGAAACGCGCATTGCCTTTATCTGTGAGCGTGCCTTCACACTGCGCACTTATGAAATCGGCTGCTGAACAATTGGCAGTTGCGTTGCAAGCGATTGAATTTAACCAGCCACTGTTCCCTATCGTGAATAATGTCGATGTAAAAGTAGAAAAATCTGCCGACGCTATTCGCGACGCGCTGGTTCGTCAGTTGTATAATCCTGTACGCTGGACTGAATCGGTTGAATACATTGCTGCACAAGGTGTAGAACAACTGTTGGAAATTGGGCCAGGTAAGGTATTAACCGGGTTGACTAAACGAATTGTTGATACTGTAAGTGCTGCGGCAGTTAATGATGTATCATCACTCACAGTTGCTCTGAACAAATGACTGGGGAAAACATGAGCTTTGATGGAAAAATTGCACTGGTAACAGGTGCCAGCCGCGGTATAGGTCGCGCAATTGCAGAATTATTGGCTGAACGCGGTGCATGTGTTATTGGTACTGCGACCAGTGAAAAAGGTGCTGAAGCAATCAGTGCCTACCTTGGTGATAAGGGCAAAGGTTTTGTACTAAATGTCACAGATTCGGAATCCATTGAAAATGCACTATCGAATATTCGTGCTGAATTTGGTGAAATAGACATTTTAGTGAATAATGCAGGCATCACTCGTGATAACTTGTTGATGCGCATGAAAGATGATGAGTGGCAAGACATTGTTGACACTAATCTTTCTTCGATTTTTCGTCTGTCAAAAGCACTAATGCGCTCTATGATGAAAAAACGTTATGGACGTATTATTTCCATTGGCTCTGTTGTTGGAACGATGGGAAATGCTGGGCAGGTGAATTACGCGGCAGCGAAAGCAGGGGTTATTGGTTTCAGTAAATCATTGGCCCGTGAAGTCGCTTCCCGTGGTATCACCGTCAACGTTGTTGCACCTGGTTTTATCGAAACAGATATGACCAAAGCGTTGACTGACGAACAACGTGCAGGTATTGAATCTACAATTCCTGCCAATCGTCTTGGTGATGCAAAAGAAATTGCCAGTGCTGTAGCGTTTCTTGCTTCTGACGAGGCCGCTTACATTACGGGTGAAACATTACATGTCAATGGCGGCATGTACATGATCTAAAAATGAGCGAACTATCTGTTTCTGGAGTGTTTTTTATACATAAAGAGGCAGATTGTGGTTCGACCAGCCGGGATTTGGTTGCATCTTTTCCTGTATTTTATAAACTACGAAAACCATCGCAAAAGCGAGTTTTGATAGGAAATTTAATAGTATGAGCACTATCGACGAACGCGTTAAGAAAATCATCGTTGAACAACTGGGTGTTAAAGAGGAAGAAGTTGTAAATTCAGCTTCATTTGTTGATGACTTGGGCGCTGATTCTCTTGACACAGTTGAACTGGTAATGGCTCTGGAAGAAGAGTTCGATATCGAGATCCCAGACGAAGAAGCTGAAAAAATCACCACAGTTCAGGCTGCTATTGACTACGTTGAAAACGCAGGTAAATAAGCACACATACCTAGGCGGTCGTTCGACCGCCTATGTTTTTTGTCCTAAATTTTTTCCCTCCCTGGAGGATAACCGTGTCTAAGCGTCGAGTAGTCGTGACCGGACTAGGCATGTTATCTCCTGTCGGCAACACAGTAGAATCTTCTTGGAATGCTGTTTGTAGCGGACAGAGTGGTATCGGCCTTATCGAACATTTTGACGCCTGTAACCATGCAACTAAATTTGCTGGTGTGGTGAAGAATTTTAATCATGAAGATTTTAATATTTCGCGCAAAGAAGCACGGAAGATGGATCTCTTCATTCAATATGGTATTGCTGCAGGCATACAAGCCATTGAAGATGCAGGAATTGACATAACAGAAACCAATGCTAGCCGCTTTGGTGCTGCTATTGGTTCTGGTATAGGTGGTTTGGGCCTGATTGAAGAAAACCACAGTACATTGCTTTCGGGTGGCCCTCGTAAGGTCAGCCCATTCTTTGTACCTTCGACCATTATCAATATGGTATCAGGTCATCTGAGCATCCTTTATGGTCTGCGTGGTCCCAGCATTTCCATCGCAACCGCTTGTACTTCTGGCGTACACAATATCGGTCATGCGGCTCGTATTATTGCCTATAATGATGCTGATATTATGCTGGCAGGTGGTGCGGAGAAAGCGAGCACAGAATTTGGTATTGCCGGATTCGGTGCGGCACGTGCATTGTCTACCCGTAATGATGATCCTCAAGGCGCTAGCCGCCCTTGGGATAAAGATCGTGACGGCTTTGTGCTGGGTGATGGTGCTGGTATTGTCGTTCTTGAAGAATATGAACATGCCAAAAAACGTGGTGCAAAAATCTACGCTGAAATTGTCGGCTTTGGCATGAGCAGTGATGCTTACCATATGACATCACCTCCTGAAGACGGTGCAGGTGCTGCTTTGGCAATGAGCAACGCCTTGCAAGATGCAGGTATTTCACCAGAGCAAGTGGGCTACATTAATGCTCATGGTACTTCAACCTCAGTTGGTGATCTTGCAGAAGCGCGTGCAGTTGAGTCTGTTTTTGGTAAGGGCACTAAAGTATTGGTGAGTTCTACCAAATCAATGACAGGCCACCTATTAGGTGCGGCTGGTGCGGTTGAATCCATTTTTACTATTCTTTCGCTGCGCGATCAGATTGTTCCTCCTACCATTAATTTGGAAAATCAGGATGAAGAATGTCATTTGGATTTAGTTCCGGGTGAAGCGCGCAAAGTTGAAGGAATGGAGTACGCTCTGTGTAACTCTTTCGGTTTCGGTGGCACCAATGGGTCATTGATTTTCCGCAAGATCTAAAACACTTTGCGTCAATAAAGAGCCTCAACATTTTTTGTTGGGGCTTTTTTTATGCCTGCTTTTCTTATTACTAATGAAGAATGGTCATCGAATGTAGGTTAACTGAATATATGGTATGGTTTTTTGCACTGTCGGGGCACCTATACTATTATAGCGCCCCTTAGTAGCTGAGGTTATTGCACCTTTTCATCGACATAAGAAATAAAAATGACGTACTGGATTAATGGTAATCAGTGTGATCGCATAGCGGTAAGCGATCGGGCTGTACAGTTTGGTGATGGCTGTTTCACTACAATAAGAGTAGAACAAGGACAGCCAGCTTTGTTGTCTTTACATATTAAACGGCTGCAAAAAGGTGTTGAAAAGTTGTTTATGCCCGAATTTGATTGGCTGCAACTTGAGAGCCAAATTAAACAAGCAGCAAAGGGATGTGGATCAGGTGTTTTAAAAGTGATCCTTTCCAGAGGGGAAGGGGGCAGAGGCTATGGCACGGATGGTACAGTTGCACCTACTCAAATTTTATCGTTGAAACCATATCCAGAACAGTATATTACTCAACGCCAGAAAGGCATTTCACTGGTTCTTAGCCCTGTTGCTTTGGGCATTAATCCCCATTTGGCAGGTATTAAGCATCTGAATCGGTTGGAACAAGTTTTAATCAAACGGTTTATTGAAAAATCTAAAGCTGATGATGCATTAGTGCTGGATAGTGATGGATTATTGGTTGAATGTAGCGCTGCTAATATTTTCTGGAGAAAAGGCAAAAATGTTTATACTCCTGAACTAACCCAATGTGGTGTCGAAGGAGTGATGCGTCAGAAAATAATCGAACTATTATCGGAAAGTGATTATAACCTGTCATGTATTATGCGCTATCCCGAAGCGTTGGCTCATGCCGATGAGGTGATTATCTGCAACTCCTTGATGCCAGTACTCCCAATAAATCAAATACAAGCACATAAAAATCAACCTCTGTGGAAATATCAATCAAGAGAGTTGTGTGAGTATTTATTACCCGGCTGCTTAAGTCTTTAGCGTTTCTATTGCTTAAACGGTTGGTTCAATTAACGCTTAAAACATCGGCTATAAGTATTCGTTATTAAAGTACATATAAAAGTGATTACGAATGAAATTTAAAAAACATATTCTCATTCTACCTGGCCTGATTATTGTGATCGCAGTGATCATTTTCTTCTCTTTTATGAAAAAAATAGAAAACTTTGCTGATCAAAAAATTAACCTCAGCCAAGATCTCATATTTACTGTGCCGGCGGGAACTGGGCGTACAGGCTTAGAAGCCTTACTGATTAAGCATAAATTAATTGATGATAATCAACTCATGCCGTGGTTATTCCGCTTGGAGCCTGAGTTGATGAAATTTAAGGCCGGAACTTACCGTTTGCAGAAAGGGATGTCTCTGCGAGCTGTATTGCAGTTATTTGCCAGTGGTAAAGAAATGCAATTTGCTATTCGTTTTGTTGAAGGGAGCAATCTCTCTGACTGGTCAAAAATATTGCAAAATGCACCATACTTAAAGCACGTTGTGGAAAATAAAACACGACAAGAATTGACTGATGCTTTGGGCATGAAAGTGGGAGAATCTCTGGAGGGGTGGTTTTACCCAGACACGTATATGTACACCGCTGGCACGAGTGATATGGAATTACTCAAGCGAGCCCACAATAAAATGAAAACAGTGCTGGAGCAGGAGTGGAAATCACGCGAGAAAAATTTGCCGTATAAGAATGCACATGAAATGTTGATCATGGCTTCCATCATTGAAAAAGAGACGGCAATTGAATCTGAGCGTACCAAAGTTGCATCTGTTTTCGTCAATCGCTTGCGGTTAAAAATGAGATTGCAAACTGATCCTACGGTTATTTATGGTTTGGGAGATAAATATACGGGGACTATCTTTCGTAGCAATCTCACTACATTTACCCCGTACAATACTTACATGATTGATGGGCTGCCTCCCACACCCATTGCTATGCCGGGTCTGGCTTCAATAAAAGCAGCGGCGCATCCCGCCGTAACTGAATACTTATATTTTGTTGCGAATGGCAATGGCGGTCATACATTCACTACTAATTTGGTTGCGCACAATAAAGCAGTAACCCTTTACCGTCAGAGGTTAAAGCAGGATAAATGAACAGCAAATTTATTGTAATTGAAGGGCTTGAAGGTGCGGGAAAGACGACTGCAATCAAAACGGTCGTTGAAACATTGAAACAGTACGGCATTTCTGATCTTATTTTTACTCGCGAACCTGGCGGAACGCCATTGGCAGAAAAGTTGCGCGAGTTGATTAAACAAGGTATTGAAGGTGAAATACTGACAGATAAAGCAGAAGTACTGATGCTATATGCTGCCAGAGTTCAATTGGTTGAAAATGTTATCAAACCTGCTTTGGCAAAGGGAACTTGGGTTGTAGGTGATCGCCATGATCTTTCTTCCCAGGCCTATCAGGGTGGGGGACGTGGCATTGACCAGAACCTGATGACATCATTGCGTGGCGCTGCATTAGGGGATTTTTGCCCAGATTTGACTATCTATCTTGATTTACCACCAGAGGTAGGTCTAAAGCGTGCCCGTGAGCGAGGCGAATTAGATCGCATTGAAAAGGAATCCTTGGATTTCTTCAACCGTACTCGTGAGAAATATCTTGAGTTTGTGATGTCTGATGACAGAATCAAAAAGGTTGATGCAACTCAATCACTGGAAGAAGTACAAGCGAATATTCGTTATATTTTGCTCCAGTGGCTACAACAACAGGAAACACCGGCATGAATTGGTATCCGTGGCTCAATCATGCGTATCGTCAGTTAGTTGAATCTCATCAACAGGGGCGTGGGCACCACGCTATTTTACTGCATGCTCACGAAGGAACTGGTGCGAAAGCATTACTCTACGGATTGAGCCGCTGGCTGATGTGCCAGAATAAACAGGGAATGAAAAGCTGTGGCGAGTGTCATGGCTGCCACTTGATGTTGGCTGGTACCCATTCTGACTGGCATGTGCTTGCTCCCGAAAAGGGAAAGCATATCATTGGCGTGGATGCTGTGCGCCATATCAGCGAAAGGCTCTATGAATATTCTCAGCAAGGTGGGGCGAAAATTGTCTGGATACCTTCGGCAGAATCCTTAACCGATGCTGCATCGAATGCTTTGCTGAAAACGCTGGAAGAGCCGCCTAAAAGTACCTATTTCTTATTGCAATGCCAACATCCCGCAAACTTGCTGGCGACAATGCGTAGCCGTTGTTTTTACTATTTTCTTCCGGCACCGGAAACGTCAATCGGGCTTTATTGGCTGCAAAATAAATTACCTAATGTAACATCGTCAGATGCACTGACTGCATTGAAGTTGTCACAAGGGGCGCCATTGGCGGCTGAACAACTACTCCAGACCGAAAAATGGCAGCAGCGAAATTCGCTTTGTCAGGCAATTACACAGGGTTTGCGTAAATGTGATACCCTGTCGCTTTTGCCGTTGCTGAATCGCGATGATGCGCCACAATTTTTGTTTTGGTTGATAAGTTTATTGTCTGATGCAGTGAAATGGCGGCAGCAGGCGCGGGATTACTGCGTTAACCAAGATCAACAAGCCCTAATTCAGCACCTTGCTTTTTCACAAAGTGTGGAAACATTATTAAGTACAGTTGATGATTGGGTGCTTTGCCGTCATCAATTACTGTCTGTAGTGGGCATCAACCGGGAATTATTGCTGACAGAACACTTACTCAAATGGGAAAAGCAGCTTTGTTCCATACAGTCACCCCTTTAGATACGAGCATATTATGTTTTTAGTTGATTCACATTGTCACCTCGATTGCCTTGATTATGAAACACTGCACAAAAGTGTTGATGAAGTTGTAGCAAAAGCTGCAGAGCGGGATGTGAAATATATGCTGGCAGTGGCAACAACATTGCCCGGTTTTCAGCAGATGAAAAACCTGATTGGTAAGCGGGAAAATGTCGCTTATTCCTGCGGGATCCATCCATTAAATTTGGATGAAGGTTACGATTTTGAAGAGTTGGCCCGATTGGCCGCTGATACAGATGTCATAGCAATGGGGGAAACGGGGCTGGATTATTATTACCAGAAAGATAATGCAGAACTCCAACGCACTTCATTTCGTAAACATATACAAATTGGCCGTGAATTAAATAAACCGGTGATCGTGCATACCCGTGAAGCCAGAGATGATACGTTGATGGTGTTGCGAGAAGAAAATGTGCAAGATTGCGGTGGTGTTTTGCACTGTTTCACAGAAGATAAAGAAACCGCCAAGGCATTGCTGGATTTAGGTTTTTATATCTCTTTTTCTGGTATCGTTACTTTCCGTAACGCGGAACAGATCCGTGAAGCCGCCAGATTTGTACCACTTGATAGAATTTTGGTAGAAACTGATTCGCCTTATCTGGCACCAGTTCCTCATCGTGGTAAACAGAATCAGCCTGCCTATGTACGGGATGTTGCTGAATATATGGCAGTCTTGAAAGGTGTTAGCATTGATGAGTTGGCCGAAGTAACAACAAAAAACTTTTGTGAATTGTTTCATGTTGATCTTACTGAAAAATAAGTGATAAAAGGAGAATTGATATGACAGAAGAAACTATTTTTAGTAAAATTATTCGTCGGGAAATTCCAGCTGATATTATCTATCAGGACGATTTGGTAACCGCATTTCGTGATATTTCTCCTCAAGCACCGACACATATTTTGATTATCCCCAACGTATTGATCCCGACAGTTAACGATGTTACTGCTGATCATGAACTGGCACTGGGTCGCCTATTTACTGTCGCAGCAAAAATCGCTCAGGATGAAGGCATCGCAGAAGATGGCTATCGTTTAATCATGAACTGTAACCGTCATTCAGGGCAGGAAGTATTCCATATCCATATGCATATGGTTGGTGGGCGCCCATTAGGCCCGCTGTTAGCAAAATAATAGTTTTATTATATACCCTATGGATTTCTGAGTTTTGCTGAGGCAACAAGGGAGTGGCAAGTTCGTCGGGAACGAATTTGCCCAGTCAACAGCAGATCTTTGGTCAAAGGCGGGAGCTTTCCATTTATCCCTTCTCGGAAACAGAAGCCACTGCGCAGAGTAACCTTATATTGATATAAGCGGGGCGGGATGAATGAGTGCGGCCAACAAAGCTGTAACTTGAAAGACAACGGGTATAAATAGATAGTAAGTACCAATAAAAGTTAGCGATGTAACCGGAGTAGATTAATGAAAAGAGTTCTCTTTGTTATATTATCAGCGATGCTGCTGGCAAGTTGTGCATTCCACGAATCACAACAGCCTGCTCCTGTTACACCAGCCCAGCCTGAGACAAAACAGGAACCATCTCCGATAGAACCCTCGGAAAAAGTTCCCCTGCCTCCCAAAATCCAGTCCACTAATTGGAATGACATTGTTCAGCCATTGATTGAAAAGATGGCTAAAGCCAGTGGTGCGGATGCCGGAAAATTACTGTTGGTTGATTCTGTGAAAAACAATACCAACAGTTCATTGCGAACTCTGAAAGCAACAGAGGCGATTACAGATGCCATCAGTCGAAAACAAGTTTTCCGGGTGGTTTCCAAATCCCAAATTTATGCAGCTCGACAAGCACTTAGGTTGTCATCGGAGGATAGTTTAGGTCTGCGGAGTAAGTCTATCGGTCTGGCACGCTATTTGAATGCTGATTATGTTCTTTACTCTATGGTTTCTAATCACAATGGTCAGCGTAATATTGAAATGCAGTTGATGCTGGTTAAAACGGGTGAAATACTGTGGTCAGGTCGTGGTGACGTTAACTGACGACAACATTTTGCAGCATCATTCTTTGCTGAGAATATTATGCCAGCAATGGCCTGATATTCCGGCAGAGTATTGGAAGATTGAGCCTCTAACGGGGCTGACACAAGGCAGTTACTATATCACGGATGGTGTGCGCCAGATGATTGGGCGTGCACAAACAATACATAACCGAACGCTTGGGGTAAATCGCTGGCGGGAAAAACAAATATTACGCAGATTATCTACTAGCGATATTGCCCCTAAAGTTATCGCCATGAACGAACGTTGGCTACTGCTGAAGTGGGTTACAGGGGAAAAAGTAATCTCTACCACATTGAGCCAGCCTGCTCTGTTACAGTCGTTGGCCCAGACAATTTCTGTCCTGCATCGACATCCTCCAATGGGATATCCACTCAAACTCAAACAACAAATTGCCTCCCAATGGCAGCAAATTGATCGGAACCGCCTGTCTCCCAGCTGGTTACACTTACATAAATTGTTTATGACGGCCAGAATGCCTGCCGCTTTAAAAATTGCGCCTGACCATATGGATATTCATTCCGATAATCTGCTGATCACCGATAAAGGGATAAAATTGATTGATTGGGAATATGCCGCAGATGTCGATATTGGTTTGTCTTTGGCTGTGCTGTTTAACGGAAATCAATGGGATGAGATACAGCAACAAACTTTTTTGAATTATTATTGTATTCAGGCATCAGGCTATTCGGATATCCAGCGGTTACAGCAGCAAATCAAACGATGGGAGCCATGGGTTAGGTATATGATGCTGATGTGGTATGAGGTACGCTGGCAGCAGACGAGAGAACAACAATTTTTATCATTGGTGGCTCCTCTGCGCCACAGTTTTAAACTTTAAGCTCATGTAATTTAAACTCAGGTAATAAGTTTAAAACAGGTGTGTTGTGCTGGCAGGTTTTAACTGATCATGAGTCAAAAATGACAACCAATAAAGAGAAATAATGAGGAAAGCTATGGGACCAGTAATGTTAGATGTTGTTGGTTATGAATTGGATAGTGAAGAACGCGAAATTCTGCAACATCCATTAGTGGGCGGCTTAATTCTGTTTACCCGCAATTTCCATGATACAAAACAATTACGTGAATTAGTCCGCCAAATCCGTGAGGCTTCCCATGGCCGCTTGGTCATTGCCGTTGATCAGGAAGGAGGGCGTGTTCAGCGTTTTCACGAAGGCTTTACTCGTTTACCTGCCGCACAATCTTTTGCCAGTGTGAATGATAATCTTATGGGGGCCTATCTGGCTGAAGAATCTGGCTGGCTGATGGCTTCAGAAATGATTGCGATGGATATTGATATCAGCTTTGCGCCAGTGCTGGACTTGGGGCACAAGTGCACGGCCATTGGTGAGCGCTCGTTTCATGAAGAGCCTGCACCTGCAATGGCAATGGCTGAAAAATTTATTAAGGGCATGCATTCTGCGGGAATGCGCTCAACGGGTAAACATTTTCCCGGACATGGTGCGGTAACGGCTGATTCCCATAAAGAGACACCAAGGGATAACCGTTCAATGGATGACATTAATTGCCATGATATGGTGATATTTCGTGATTTTATCCAACGCAATTTGTTGGATGCAATTATGCCTGCCCATGTTATTTATCCTCAGGTCGATCATCGTCCTGCCAGTGGTTCGCCATATTGGCTGAAATCTGTGTTGCGTGGGCAATTGGGTTTTGAAGGTGTCATTTTTTCTGATGATTTATCAATGGAAGGTGCGGCTGTTATGGGGAGTTATGCCGAACGCGCAGAAGCCTCGTTAAGTGCGGGCTGTGACATGATTTTGGTGTGCAATAACCGAGAAGGCGCGGTCAGTGTGCTGGATAATCTGCCGATCATCAATTCAGAGAAGGTATCGCGGTTGTATCATCAAGGAAAACAGTTTAGCCTAGAGGAACTGCATAAATCTGAACGTTGGCAACAAGCGAATAAGGCATTGCGTGATTTATGCGACAAGTGGTTAAGATGTGAATGATTTTTAAATAATTTGTTCTTTTCTCCATAAAATCAGGAATAGGGATGTGATTGATTACCCTATTCCTTTTTTACTCTGAGACTCCCTTTCATAAGTCTTTCAAGAACCCTGATGATGGGTTTGGTTGAACCGAAAAATTTCCAATTCACATTGCGTTAACACTGTAAAGATTAATCAGTGATAAATATGATTAATATCCAACTAATTGAAAATAAGAATGCAAAATTTGTGATTGGTGTCTAATTAGTCAAAAGAATTTAGTTGTGGCTATTTTTGGTATGACCAACTGACCAGCCATGATATTCTGGGGATATTTCCGTATGAAATTTGTCTAGCCTGATGTTATTTAAGAGCGTTATTTAACGTTTTTGATTTAAAAACGCGTTCAACTTCTTACATAACATTAGTTGTATTTTCAGTGGGGTAGTCATGACAACGCCAAAGACAAGAATTGTCATCATTGGTGGGGGCGCTGGTGGTTTAGAGCTGGCAACGCGTTTGGGGCATAAATTAGGGCGTAAGCAGAAAGCCGAAATTACGTTGGTGGATCGCAATAACAGCCACTTATGGAAGCCATTATTACATGAAGTAGCGACGGGTTCTCTGGATGATGGTGTGGATGCATTGAGTTATTTAGCTCATGGCAGTAATCATCATTTCAATTTCCAGCTGGGTACACTCACGAATATCGATCGTGAGGCAAAGAAAATCACTTTGGCTGAAATCCGTGATGAAGGCAGCGATTTGTTGGTTCCAGAGCGTGAGCTGGCTTACGACATTCTTGTCATGGCATTGGGCAGCCAATCAAATGATTTTGGTACGGCTGGCGTGAAAGACAATTGTATTTTCCTGGATAATCCGCATCAGGCGCATCGTTTCCATAACGAGATGTTAAATCTATTCCTGAAATATTCTGCAAATCAGTGTGCAGAAGAAAAGGTGAATATTGCGATTGTTGGTGGCGGTGCGACGGGCGTAGAGCTGTCAGCTGAGTTGTACAATGCAGTGAAACAGTTTAACAGCTATGGTTTTGAAAACCTGAATTCAGATGTCTTGAATGTGACTTTGGTTGAAGCAGGGGAGCGTATCCTGCCTGCATTGCCTACGCGTATTTCCAGCGCAGCTCATCAGGAATTAACCAAGTTGGGCGTTAAGGTTTTAACCAAAACCATGGTGACCAGCGCTGACGAGCACGGCCTGAATACTAAAGATGGCGAACAGATCAAAGCCTCTCTGATGGTTTGGGCGGCGGGGATCAAAGCGCCTGACTTCATGAAGGACATTGGTGGGTTGGAAACAAACCGAATCAATCAATTGGTCGTGGAGCCAACGCTGCAGACTACGCGTGACAGCCATATTTTCGCTATCGGGGATTGTGCTTCATGTCCGAAAAAAGAGGGCGGTTTTGTTCCTCCTAGGGCGCAGTCTGCTCACCAGATGGCAAGTCGTTGTTACGATAATATTTTGGCATTGCTGAATGAAAAACCATTGAAAGAATATGTTTATAAAGATCATGGTTCATTAGTTTCATTATCTAAATTCAGCACAGTCGGCAGCCTGATGGGTAACTTGATGCGTGGTTCAATGATGGTAGAAGGCCGTATTGCACGTATCGTTTATATCTCGTTGTATCGCATGCATCAGGTGGCGTTGCACGGGTATATTAAAACGGGTCTGATGATGTTGGTTGGTGGAATTAACCGTGTGATTCGCCCTCGGTTGAAATTGCATTAACTCATTGAAAACTCGGCAGGGAAACTGAGCTGAGAAACTGATTTGAAAAATGGTCTGCCTGAATTTAATTAATTCACGTAGGCCATTTTTTTACGCGTTATATTTATTATTATACATATCATAATTATTCTTCTCTAAATTTACCAAACTTGTTTATTATAATGAATAAAGTTTTATTTACACTCCATGAAGCCATCGCGTTGAAATAACTAATTATTGTTATATGTGAGTTTATTTTAAATAATGGAGATATTGTTATATTTATATGATACAAAGGGATAATTTAGATAGTTTTACTGCGGTATGCTCTCTAAGAAAGTGAAGTAATTTATTTATGCACTTAACTAATCGTTGTAATAAAGCAGGTTTTGGTTAGCTTACTGTAGTATCACAATTTTACTTGAGCTGTTAGGATTAGAAAGTATCCCACTAAGATATTTTATTTGTTATTTCAAATCAGCTTCGTATACAGATAAACTTGAGGGAATAAACGCACGTAAATCCTACTGGAATAAATTATATTTTTTATAAAATTGGATTATTGGAATAGGACTTTTCTTAAATAATAAATTAAACGCATTTTTAGTTGCTTTTATACATTGAAAAAATTGCTTAATAAAATGCGCGCAAAATTATTAATATATCAAGGTGCTATGTGGTTAAACTAAATATAAGACAGTACTTACTTGGTTTCATAATTACTATTGCTACCATTGGTGTTGCAACGTATTTTTTTAAACCCCCGTTTCCCAATGTTGCGAAAGTAGTATCTTCGGAACCTATACGAGCATCTATTACCATTCATCAATCCTATTGCCATATCGCCGTATTCCCTATTCCTGTTACAGTAAAAAATCTGCCGGGAAATAGTCTGGTTGCCCGTAAATACCAGATATTAACTCTGCTTGATTACTTAAAAGTAAAGAAAGAATATCCTGCTTTATCTCAATCGACACTGGAACATTGCATACCCGTTAATTTTGAGCAAATCAGTATCATTGGATATGACATCAATTACGAGATCGGGGATAAAGGCGGCGGCAAAGTCAGAATGCCATATGAACCGGGAAGCTCAATCCCTTTAAATGAGAAAGGGCAATTAATTATTAACTCCCCGCGAGAATATTAATTCTCTCTGCCCGATAGTCAAAGATAGCGCTCATGATTGCGCTATCTTTGTACGCAATTCACATGAAATTACTTCGGTGAATTGCGTTGACGTGATAGCGCAACCTTAAAATTAAACCTGAATCTTTCTTATCCACATAATCTTTCTATCCACTGCCCAGTGCGTGAAAACTACGGGTTACTGCTGGGATCTATTGATCACACAGCAAGTGTTTAGCGAAAGACCCCAATAATTCTTGGATGAAAGAGACTCGAGCCGCCCGTTCAGTCAATTCAGTAATGAATTTTAGTTTTGATGGGCCATCAAGCCGATAAACATTGGGCTGTGTCTGCAATAACCCTATCAAATAGTTAGGATCTACTTTGTTGTCATGCCTAAACTCGATAAATCCACCTTTTTCATGTGCTTCAATCCGTTTAATGCCCAGTTTGTGTGCTGTCAGGCGAATAGATGCGGATTGCAGCAACTGACGGCCTGGATCGGGGAGTAAACCAAATCGGTCGATGAGTTCGACTTTAAGCTCATCCAGTTCTGCATCATCCCGCGCACTGGCGATACGTTTATAGAAAGACAGGCGCATATTAACATCGGGAATATAGTCATCCGGGAGTAAAACAGGCATGCGCAACTCTATCTCTGTCTGACTACTGCTTAAATCTTCAAGTGAAGGTTCGCGGCCTTCCTTGAGTGCATTAACGGCACTTTCCAGTAATTCCATATAAAGCGTGAAGCCGATGCTGGCCATCTGCCCGCTTTGGTCTTCACCCAGCAATTCACCGGCTCCCCTGATTTCTAAATCATGCGTAGCCAATGCAAACCCGGCCCCTAAGTCTTCAAGGGATGCAATGGCTTCCAGCCGTTTTTGCGCATCGCTGGTCATTGTTTTTGGATGTGGCGTCAATAAATAGGCGTAGGCCTGATGATGTGAACGCCCAACCCGTCCCCGCAATTGATGCAATTGAGCCAACCCGAAATGGTCAGCACGTTCAATAATGATGGTATTGGCGCTGGGGATATCGATCCCTGTTTCAATAATTGTGGTACAAACCAGAACATTAAAACGCTGATGATGGAAATCCGTCATGACGCGTTCCAGATCACGCTCACGCATTTGCCCATGACCAACAACAATTCTGGCTTCCGGCACTAATTCTTCAAGGCGAATTTTGGCCTTCTCAATATTTTCGACATCGTTATACAGATAGTACACTTGTCCGCCACGCAAAATTTCACGCAGAATGGATTCGCGAATGATCAGGTTGTCAAACTCCCGCACGAACGTTTTTACTGCCAATCGACGGGCCGGAGGTGTCGCAATAATGGACAGGTCACGCATTCCGCTCATTGCCATGTTGAGGGTGCGGGGAATCGGGGTGGCGGTCAGAGTCAGAACATCAACATCCGCACGAATAGCTTTAATGCGTTCTTTATGCCGGACACCAAAGCGGTGCTCTTCATCGACAATCAACAAGCCGAGATCTTTCCAGCGCAGATCACTTTGCAGGAGCTTGTGGGTGCCGATAATAATATCGACTTTTCCTTCTGCCGCCATGTCGATGACTTGCTGTTGCTCTTTTGCACTGCGAAAACGTGACATCACTTCAATATGCACCGGCCAATTGGCAAAGCGATCGCGGAAATTATCATAATGCTGCTGTGCCAATAAGGTCGTTGGCACTAATACGGCAACCTGCTTGTTATTGGTGATGGAGAGAAACGCAGCGCGCATTGCGACTTCTGTTTTTCCGAACCCGACATCGCCGCAGACCAGTCTATCCATGGCAATGGGCTGACACATATCATCGATAACTGCATTGATGGCTTGTTCTTGGTCAGGGGTGGTATCGAAAGGAAAGTTTTGGCAGAACAGTTGATATTGCTCACGATCATTTGTGAAAGCAAAACCTGACTTGACAGCACGTTGTGCGTAAACATCCAATAATTCAGCCGCCACATCACGCACTTTCTCTGCGGCTTTCTGACGGGCCTTGCTCCATGCTTCTCCCCCCAGCTTATGCAAGGGCGCGCTATCTTCAGCACCACCAGCATAGCGGCTGATTAAATGCAGGGAAGATACCGGCACATAGAGTTTATCCTCCCCGGAATAGGTCAGAATAAGGTATTCGGCTTTAATTCCACCGGCTTCCAGCGTGGTTAACCCTTGATAACGCCCGACCCCGTGTTCGAGGTGCACAACAGGCTGACCATGCCGTAATTCAGCAAGATTGCGGATTAGCGTATCGGTATTGATTGTGCGTCGGTTATCTTGGCGGCGACGGCTGACCCGTTCACCGAGCATGTCGCTTTCACAGATAAGTGCGATTTGATTATCGTCGTCAATAAAACCATGTTCTGCTGAGCCAAGCATCAAAAAGTGACCGGGTTGGCTGGCTTCTGACAGTTGATTGATTTTTGCCGGGCTGACCTTGATTCGTGACAGCAACTCTTGCACGGATTCCCGCCGGCCTTCGCTTTCCACTGAAAAGATAATTTTGCCGCTGAACTGCTCCATGAAGCGGCGCAATTTATCCAAAGGCGCTTTATGCTGTGCGGCAATCGATAAATCCGGCAGAGGCTGATAGGAAAGGTTGGTATGGCCTGCTTTTTGAGCAATGGATTCGTTGCTTATTTGAATGCGAGGCCAGTTTTTCAATGCTGAAAATAGCTTATTGACGGGTAACCAAATTTTTTCAGGAGAAAGCAACGGACGCATGGGATCAACCTTGCGGCTTTCAAAGCGCTGTTCCGTATCTTGCCAGAAACGCTCTGCTGCATTGGTTAAATCTTGGCTAATAATCAGGGTCTTTTCAGGCAAATAATCGAAGAGGGAAGGCAAGGGGTGTTCAAAAAATAACGGCTGCCAATATTCGATGCCAGCAGGCAACATTTTTTTACTGACTTGCTGGTAAATATGCTCAGCATCACGGCGGACTTCAAACTGTTCACGCCACTGGCTGCGAAACAGCTCAATCGCTTCCTTATCGGTTGGAAACTCATGGGCCGGCAATAAATTGATTTTTTCTACCTCTGTCAGCGTTCGTTGAGTATCGACGTCAAAGATGCGTAGGCTATCTATTTCATCGTCGAAAAAATCAATGCGATAAGGATGTTCGCTTCCCATGGGAAATAGGTCAAACAAGGCACCACGCGTGGCAAACTCACCATGCTCAAGTACTTGCTCAACGCTGCGATAGCCCGCTTGTTCTAATTCTGCCCGTAACTTATTACGGGAAAGTTGTTGCCCTTTATGCATGACCAAGGCATGCCCTTTAAGATAATCGTGTGGGCAGACAAGTTGCATTAACGTATTGACGGGAAGGATCAGTGCTCCTTTCGTCATAAATGGTAAGTGGTAAAGTGTAGTCAGGCGATTGGAAATGATTTCTTGATGGGGAGAAAAACTATCGTAAGGCAGAGTTTCCCAATCTGACATCATATTTATTGGGGCATGGGTGAATTGTTGGATTTCATCACGCAATCGCAGGGCGTTTTGCATATCCTTTGTCACCAGCAGTATTGGCCCTGAGTGACGTTCAATGATTTCTGCACATTCAACGGCACTGGCGGCACCCGTCAAATGACCTAAGTGGCGGATATCACCACGGCGTTCAGGAAGTTGATAACGATATTTTGCTGACATAAGCGTTTGATGTGTTCTCTAAGATTCAGTTCATTCCCAACACATTTTTGACCCAGTAGCCTTATGCCCGACGTCTTTCAAATAGCTTCTTTGCTGGCTGCATCCGCTCATTCCGGTCACATAGTTATCTATGCTCCCGGGGATCACTTCTTTGCCGCCTCGATGCATTTTGATATCCATAGGGTATACAATTAATACGCTGGCAGGTTGAGATTAAGTAAAAAAACCACAGAACCGGGATATGGGTGGTTCCATAAAGTATTGCTACCCTTTATTATCCCTGAACACTTTGCTTTGGCAACAGGGGCGTACAGATTTCATGTTTCAATCTGTCTCATTATTTATAGGAATGCGCTATATGCGCGGGCGGGCGGTCGACAAGTTTGGCCGTTTTGTTTCATGGCTATCAGCGATTGGCATTACGCTGGGAGTGGCGGCATTGATCACTGTTTTGTCAGTGATGAATGGCTTTGAACGCACATTGGAAGGAAGTATTTTGGGTTTTATGCCCCAGGCAATCATTACATCGGAAAAGGGTTTCATTAATCCTGCTGAACATCCGAATAGTGAACTTTCGGGTTTAAAAGGTGTTAACCGCGTTACTCCTTTGGTTCAGGGAGATGTAGTACTGCAAAGTCCCCGTAATGTCGGTGTCGGCGTTATGCAGGGGATTACACCTGATGAATATTCACCGCTGGCTGAATATATAGTCGATGGTGATCGCAGCCAGCTGCAAGCAGGACGCTATTTTGTCATTTTGGGAGAAAAACTGGCGGCAAAATTGGGTGTTAAACGTGGTGATCAAATCCGCGTTATTGTGCCCAGTGCCAGTCAATTAACACCAATGGGCAGAATTCCCAGCCAGAGATTATTCACTGTAGCAGGTACGTTTTACGCCAACAGTGAGGTTGACGACACTGAGATGCTGGTCAATCAGCAAGATGCAGCACGTTTGCTGCGTTATCCCGTCGGGGACATTACTGGATGGCGTTTATATCTTAACAAGCCATTGTCAGTTGATGTGCTGAGCCAGCAAAAACTGCCTGATGGGTTGGTTTGGAAAGATTGGCGTGAGCGCAAGGGAGAGTTTTTTCAGGCGGTGCGCATGGAAAAAAATATGATGGGCCTGTTATTGAGCCTCATTATTGCCGTTGCTGCTTTTAATATTATCACTTCACTTTCTTTGCTTGTGATGGAAAAACAAGGCGAAATTGCCATTTTGCAGACACAGGGGCTGACTCGTCGCCAGATAATGGCAATTTTTATGTTACAAGGTGCAGGGGCAGGCATTATTGGTGCTCTGCTGGGAACAGGGTTGGGAGTACTGCTGTCCAGTCAGTTGAATAATTTGATGCCGGTTATCGGCTTGTTGACTGAAGGGATCAAATTACCTGTTGCACTTGATCCTATGCAAGTCGTAATAATTGCCGTCAGTGCCATGCTGATATCTTTGCTTTCGACTTTATATCCATCCTGGCGCGCGGCTGCCGTCCAACCTGCTGAGGCTCTACGTTATGAGTAACCAACCCTTATTGCTGTGTCATCATCTGTGTAAAAAATATCAGGAAGGCAATGTTTCCACAGAGGTGTTGAAAAATGTCACTTTTTCTATGCAACAAGGAGAAATGATGGCAATTGTCGGCAGTTCTGGATCCGGTAAAAGTACGTTATTGCATTTGCTTGGTGGGCTGGATTCCCCAACGGCTGGCGAAGTGATTTTCAAGGGTAATTCTTTGAATCAGATGTCTTCTTCTGCGCGTGCAGAACTACGGAATAATGAACTTGGTTTTATTTACCAGTTTCACCACCTTTTGCCGGATTTTAATGCGCTGGAAAATGTGGCCATGCCGCTATTGATTGGCGGGAAAAAACGTCAGTTGGCTAAACAAAAGGCACTGGAGATGCTGGCTGCCGTCGGGCTGGAAAAGCGGGCGCATCACCGACCGTCGGAATTGTCTGGGGGAGAACGTCAACGTGTTGCAATTGCCCGGGCTTTGGTGAATGAACCTTCACTGGTATTGGCGGATGAGCCTACAGGCAACCTTGATCAGCGTAATGCAGAGAGCGTATTCCAACTCTTGCAGGAATTGAATCAGCGGCAAGGTACTGCATTTCTGGTCGTGACCCATGATTTGGCTTTAGCCGGTCGCCTGACCCGTCAGGTAGAAATGCGTGATGGTTATCTACAGGATGAATTAACCCTAGCGGGGGAGATGTAATGGTAAATCTGCCTCTTGCATTATTTACCGCATTACGATTCAGCAGAGGTCGCCGCCGTTCAGGGATGGTTTCTTTGATTTCTGTTATTTCAACTCTGGGCATTATGTTGGGGGTTGCGGTACTGATTATCGGCCTGAGTGCAATGAACGGTTTCGAACGTGAGCTAAATAATCGAATACTTTCTGTTGTACCCCACGGGCAGATTTATGCGGTAGAGCAACCTTTTCAAGATTGGAAGCCCGCGCTGGAACAGGTAAAGCAAACACCCGGGATTGCCGGGGCATCTCCCTATGTTGAATTTACCGGCTTGATGGAACGCGGGGAAAAGCTCCACGCCGTACAGGTGCGTGGGGTGGATTTGTCCACTGAGACAGAAGTCAGCTCTTTGCCCCAATTTGTGAGTGATGGAGCGTGGAGTCGCTTCAGTGCGGGGAAAAATCAGGTCATTTTGGGGCAGGGAGTTGCCAATTCTCTGCATGTCAAACAGGGGGACTGGCTGACCGTCATGATCCCCAATAGTGATCCGAGTTTAAAACTTTTACAGCCCAAACGTATTCGCTTACAAGTCTCGGGCATTTTCCAATTAAGTGGCATGTTGGATCATAGTCTGGCTCTGGTGCCTTTATCTGACGCCCAGCAATATCTGGATTACGGCAACGCCATTACAGGTATCGCTATCAAGGCAGATAATGTTTTTGCAGCAGAGCAACGGGTTTTTGACGCGGGTAAGGCAACGGGAAGGTATGTTTATATCAGCACGTGGATAAAAGACTATGGCTATATGTACAACGATATCCAAATGGTACGGAGTATCATGTATCTGGCCATGATTTTGGTGATTGGCGTTGCCTGCTTCAATATTATTTCAACCCTGATTATGGCCGTGAAAGATAAAAGCAGCGATATTGCTATCTTACGGACTTTGGGTGCCAAAGATGCTCATGTCAGGGCAATCTTTTTATGGTATGGCTCAATTACAGGGATGATCGGCAGCGGTATTGGTGCGATTGTGGGGGTTTTTATATCATTAAATTTGACGACTATGATTAAAGGGCTGGAAAAGCTGATCGGGCACCAATTCCTGTCAGGGGATATCTATTTTATTGATTTCCTGCCATCGGAATTACATGCAATGGATGTCTTTTATGTTCTGCTGACAGCATTGATTCTGAGCCTGTTAGCCAGTTGGTATCCAGCTCGTCGGGCCAGTAAACTTGATCCAGCGCGAATTTTGAGTGGTCAATAATATGCCAAGGTATTAACTTATCCCGAAGCAAGTTATTGTATAATTTTGCGTTAGCGGAAAAGCCAGCAGAAAAAATATACTTAAGTCGTATTTTCAGATAATGCCCTTGGAAAGTAGGGCATATATCATTTAATAATGACCTGACAAGGAAAGGGTGACATGCGGATTCGTTATCGGCACGGTAAGTTTTACCGAATTAAACGGTTACGGCGTCAGCGATTACATCGACAAAACTTTTACAGGGATATTCGATTGGCAAATAAAATAGAAAAACCCTACGTGGTGGTGCTGACTGGGGCAGGAATTTCTGCCGAATCAGGCATACAAACATTTCGTGCTGCTGATGGACTGTGGGAAGAGCATCGGGTGGAAGATGTTGCGACACCGGAAGGCTTCCAGAGGGATCCTGGTATGGTTCAGGCATTTTACAATGCACGCCGGGAACAACTTCAACAATCGGAAATCAGGCCCAATGCCGCACATTATGCTTTGGCCGAGCTTGAGGAGCTCCTCGGCGATCATTTCCTATTGGTGACACAAAATATCGATAACCTGCATGAACGCGCCGGCAGTCACCGTGTTCTGCATATGCACGGCGAATTGCTGAAAGTGCGTTGTTGCCAATCCGGTCAAGTGATCGAGTGGACAAGTGAATTAACGATGGATGATCGTTGCCATTGTTGCCAGTTTCCCTCCCACTTGCGTCCCCATGTTGTATGGTTTGGGGAAATGCCATTAGGCATGGAACGAATTTATTCTGCTCTGGCGGACGCTGATATTTTTATTGCCATTGGCACGTCAGGGCATGTTTACCCTGCGGCTGGTTTCGTGCATGAAGCTAAATTGTCTGGGGCACATACTGTTGAATTGAATCTGGAGCCAAGCCAGGTTGAAAATCTGTTTGATGAAAAACATTATGGCCATGCCAGCAAAGTTGTTGCTGAATATGTACAATCCTTAATTCAGCAAATGAAGGCAGATAAAAGCTGATTTGACGCAAGATTTGCTCTATCCATCTTCTCCATAATAAACCTACGTGATTTAGGGGGGAGAAGATGGATAGATTATTAGAGCGTTTTTTTAAATATATTGCATTTAATACTCAATCAAAACCATCCGCTAAAACCATTCCCAGCAGTAACGGCCAATTGAAACTTGGCAAAGAGTTATACGACGAATTAATTCAACTCGGTTTTTCTGATGTCATCCTTGATGAACGGGGATATGTCATGGCAACCGTGCCATCAAATGTTGCTTGGCCTGTGCCGGTTATTGGCTTCATTTCACATCTTGATACGTCACCTGATTTTCCCGGCAAACATGTTAACCCCCAAATTCTGGAGAATTACCGTGGGGGAGACATTGCATTGGGAATGGGAGATGAAGTGTTATCGCCGGTCATGTTTCCTGTATTACATAACTTGTTGGGAAAAACATTGATAACGACTGATGGGAAGACACTGTTGGGTGCTGACAATAAAGCGGGGATCGCTGAAATCATCACAGCAATGGTGCGGTTGAAACAACAAAACATTCCACATGGGGAGTTACGCATTGCTTTCACACCCGATGAAGAAATTGGTTCCGGAGGGCATTATTTAGACATTGCCGCCTTTGGTGCGGAATGGGCCTATACTGTTGATGGCGGGGGAGTGGGGGAACTGGAGTTTGAAAATTTTAATGCTGCATCAGTGGTGATTAAAATTATAGGCAATATGGTTCATCCCGGGAGTGCCAAAGGGGTGATGGTCAATGCATTATCTTTGGCAATGCAGATCCATCACGCGCTTCCTGCCGAAGAAACGCCGGAAAAGACCGAAGGGTATGAAGGCTTCTATCACTTGGAGAGTATCAAGGGCACTGTGGAACGTACTGAAATGCACTACCTCATTCGAGATTTTGACAGTACGGGTTTTGAAAAACGGAAAGAAACGTTGTTCACTATCGCTGAAAAAATCGGAAAAGGACTGCATCCAGATTGCTATATTGAACTGACAATGGATGATAGCTACTACAATATGCGCAGTGAGATAATTAAACATCCACACGTGATTGATATAGCTAAACAGGCCATGCTGGATTGTGGTATTGAGCCGATAGTTCAGCCAATTCGTGGCGGTACAGATGGGGCACAACTTTCTTATCGCGGCCTGCCTTGCCCGAATATTTTCACCGGTGGTTACAATTATCACAGTAAGCATGAATTCATTTCTCTGGAAGGGATGGAACAGGCGGTGAATGTTATTATGCGCATTGCTGAATTGACAGCGAAGCATGGGCAGTGTGTTTTGTCTGGTTCATCTGCCTTGCTTGATTAATGCCATATTCATCTCATACTGACCCAATAACAAAGGGGGCTATGCCGCCCCCTTTGTTGCCAAAAATTGTTGGTCACAATGGATGAAAATTAATCGTTGAAATACCAATAACCACTATTAACCAAAGCAGTCAGCAGGCTAATAAACCGAACATCGTCGATAGCCTCTCCCAACAGTTCTGCGTTGACCTTGCTATATTGGCAAAGTGTATCCGCTGCGTGGAGATGGGGAGTATCCATCAATTCGCCATTGACGAAACATTGATCGCCGACACGCAGAACACGCAACCCAGTCAGCCGATTTAATTCTTCACCTTGTTTCAGCAGTTCGTAGATTTCATCACTTTCATAAGGTGGTTCAGGTTGAGCAAGATCCAGTTCATGGCGTGATTGAGAAATAAACTCACCAAACCAGCTCTGGAACGTCTCAGGTTGATCCAGCAACTCAAGCATCATCGAGCGCAGAGTGGCCAGTTCATCGGTTTGAATTAATGCTGGATTCTCACGGAATGTCAATTTGGGGTCGCTGTAGCGATGACTGCCTAATTCGTTTGCCAGTATGTAATCAGCAAAACCACTGAATAACTCACGCGCATTGGGGGCTCGGAACCCCACTGAATAGTTCAGGGAATCCTCAATGGCATAGCCTTCATGTGGAAAGCCTGGTGGAATGTAAAGAATATCGCCCGGTAGCATTTCTTCATCAATGATGGCTTCGAACGGTTCCACCTGCAATAAATCGGGATGCGGGCAATGTTGCTTCATTGGTATTTTTTCGCCTACACGCCAACGTCGACGGCCTTTTCCTTGAATGATAAAGACATCATATTGGTCAAGATGAGGGCCAACACCGCCCCCCGGTACAGAAAACGATACCATCAGGTCATCCATGCGCCAATCAGACAGTACCCGGAATGGTTTCATCAATGCAGAGGAAGGAAGATGCCAATGGTCAACGGCTTGTACAAGCAATGACCAGTCTTTTGTATCTAAATGGTCGTAATCTTCGAATGGCCCATGGGTAACTTCCCAACGGCCATTTTTCTGGCTGACCAAGCGACTATCGATTTCATTTTCCATCGCCAATCCCGCCAGCTCATCAGGAGAAAGGGGATCAATAAACTGACGGAAACCTTGTTTAATCAGCAATGGTCGCTTTTGCCAATGGTTTTGCAAAAACGCCTGCCAGTCCAGATTTAGCTGATAATCCATGGTGACATCCTGAAGTGAGAAGTGAATTTCGGGCTATTATAACGAATAGTCAACGACGATATCAGCCTTGGTTTCAATATTTCACGACTCGGTCGTAAATCGACTAATTATTGCCATTGTTAATTTGCTGTGCCCGAAAAACGATTTTCATTCGTGTACCACCCAATGGGCTATCTTCAATGCTGATATCGCCATCATATTGCCCGACAATTTCAGAAGCGATTGAAAGCCCAAGTCCTTGCCCTGAACGCAAAGTATCAGCCCGCAATCCGCGTTGGAAAATCATCTCATGCTTATCCGGCGGAACGCCCGGCCCATCATCATCAACAATAATGGTGACGGAGTTTTCGCCCATGGAAGCAATGACTTCAACAAACTCCAGGCAATACTTGCAAGCGTTGTCCAGAACATTTCCCATCACTTCCAAAAAATCATTTTTTTCACCCAGCCAGGTCACCTCAGGGGATACATTTAGCGTGATATTCACATCTTTCTGCTGATATACCTTTTCTAACGCACTGATTAAGCTACCCAGTAAAATCGGAACCGAGGACACTTGTCTAAGCATCAGGTCATGATCGCCGCGCATATTGGCACGATGCAGGTAATAACCAATCTGCTGGGAAATTCTGTCAATCTGCTCAAGCATAATGGGTTCAGCTTGTTTAATTGTTGTTTTTTGCGGAGCTCTTAGAGAGCGTAGCGTTGATTGCAAAACGGCCAATGGCGTTTTTAAACTGTGCGTCAAGTCTGACAGCGTTGTGTGGTATTTGGCATAACGCTTGCGCTCGCTGTCTAATAAGACATTTAAATTTCTGACCAAGCCCTTCAACTCAGAAGGTGGATTTTCATCCAACCTTTCTCGTTCCCCTTTTTCTAAAGAACTTATTTGAGTGATCAGCGATTTAATTGGCTTAAGGCTCCAATCAGCAGCAAGCCAAATTAATGGAATAACGAACAAAAAATTGGCTATCAGCACATAACCAAATAATTTCCAGACTGTTGCTGTCTCTTGTATATCTTGTGGAATAGCATCAATGATAACGACAGTCATTGCGGGTAGATTATCGGTTGCAGAGTGGATACTTACTGCAACCGTATAATTTAGTAACGTATTATCTTTTTCATCTGCTTTTTGGGCTTCATTTATTTGATTCTTTGGATCTTTTGCACCTCTGGTATCTTTCACACCACTTGGATTTGAAGTTGGTGTCTGGTTATAAATAAAGTCTCCTTTTTCTTTACCATACCTTTGTATCTCGTAAAATCCTTCTTTTTTCAGCCATTCTGGCTTCAGCTTCTTTTCCAATTCAGGCACATTATTTTGGCGCCAGAGAAGGTTTCCTTCGTGGTCATAAATCAGCGTTAACATCTTGTTATTTGGAAATACATTTGGAAGCGATAATATTTCCAGTTTATTATTTTCCCATCTGGCAAGAGAAAGAAATAAATTACTTTGGGTTTTGAGTACCGTATAACTAGTATGTTCGAAACTCAGAAAATACCCAATAAAGGCAACAACGCCATAAGATAATGTCATGGCAAGAATAATCACAGCCGTTGCCATGAGAAAACGAGCTCTCAGAGAAAAGTATTTTTCAGAGAACCTAGACATCTTGCTCTTTCACATCAAAACGATAACCTTGACCTCGAACAGTAACAATTACCTCGTTAGGCCATTCGTTCGATATTTTCTTCCTTAAACGCCCCATTAAAACATCAATTGTATGACTTTCCCGTAATTCAGCGTCTGGGTATAACTGACGCATTAATGATTCCTTGCTGACAACTTTGCCATTATTACGCATCAGGGTTTCGATGATGGTATATTCAAAGGCAGTCAGCCTGATATTGGTATCATTAACTGAAAATTCTTTTCGTGAAAGATCAATTAAAAAAGGTGACAACTCAACAAGTTGAGAAGCTAAACCACTATTGCGCCGCATTAATGCCTGTATCCGGGCATTAATTTCTTCCAGATGAAACGGTTTAGTAACGTAATCATCTGCTCCTGCGTTCAGCACATTAACCTTTTCCTGCCAGCTTTCACGGGCAGTCAGTACAAGAATAGGTAAATTAATCTGTTCATTACGCCAACGTCGCAACATGGTGAGCCCATCTTCTCCCGGCAATCCCAGATCAACAATAGCAATATCTGGGTGGCTTTCTTTAAGATAATAGTCAGCTTCTTTGGCATTCTCCGCAGCATCGACTTGATGTCCGATATCCCGTAGTTGTACGGTTAAGTGATGGCGAAGTAATGCGTTATCTTCAACAATCAATATCCGCATGATGATTCCTTTTTGTTAACCAATAATGTTTACTAAATAAATTTAAAATAGCCAATTAATTAGTTTCGTCAATAAAGATTAAACAAAATTATGAAATATATTTTTATGATTAAGCTAAGTATAGTAACCATTTCGACTTCGTTGCCATATTAATAAGTTAGGCATTTAAAAACAAACGGTTATATTAAAATAACGAATAAGTTTATGTTTCATTTATATTTTGCCTGGAGTTTGGTTTTTATATTTCCAGAAATAATATTCATGCAACCAGTTGTTTTGTTGGATGTATTTTCATCTATGCTATTTATGTAATTATTCAAGTAATTATTTATGACTCAACAATGTTGTTGATAATTCGGTTAAAAAAAAGCAAATGCTTATAGCCGCTTTAAAAAGGGTAAAAAAAGAAGTAGGAAGGGGAGCTGTGACCAGTTGATTTACAACTGATGGCTGGCAAAGTAAAAAGTAATGGGAAGAGATATTGATATATGAACGGGAAATATCCCGTTCATATACATGAAGATAACTACTGTTTTTCAAACCACGGATTTGTTGGCAATGGCTTGAAACTCATCAAACAGTGAGATTATTTCAGGTTATCAACCAATGAAGTCGCGTAACCGATGTAATTTGCTGGTGTCATGGTCTTGAGACGTTCTTTTTCCTCCTCAGGTAATTCGAGGCTGTCAATGAATGTTTTCATGCCCTCTGCATCAACACGTTTACCACGGGTCAGCTCTTTTAGCTTTTCATATGGTTTTTCAATACCATAACGACGCATTACAGTTTGGATTGGCTCAGCCAAAACTTCCCAGTTGCGATCCAGTTCATCCAGCAGGTGCTGTTCATTAACCTCCAGCTTGTTCAACCCTTTCATTGTGGATTGATAAGCAATCAGAGCATATCCCAGACCGACTCCTAAATTACGCAGAACGGTTGAATCCGTGAGATCCCGCTGCCAGCGCGAAACAGGAAGTTTGCTGGCAAGGTGGCCCAGAACTGCGTTCGCCAATCCCAGATTGCCTTCAGAGTTTTCGAAATCAATAGGATTGACTTTGTGTGGCATGGTGGAAGAACCAATTTCACCGGCAATGGTTTTTTGCTTGAAGTGGTTCAGGGCGATGTAACCCCAAATATCGCGATCAAAATCGAGCAGGATTGTATTGAAACGTGCAACGCAATCGAATAATTCTGCAATATAATCATGGGGTTCTATCTGTGTGGTATACGGGTTCCACTGAATGCCCAATGAAGTGACGAATGATTCGCTGAATTGATGCCAGTCAACTTGTGGGTAAGCTGACAAGTGAGCATTGTAATTGCCGACAGCCCCATTGATTTTGCCCAGAATGTCTATTTGACCAAGCTGACGGAATTGACGTTCCATACGGTAAGCCACATTCGCCAATTCCTTGCCGATAGTAGAAGGCGTGGCTGGTTGCCCATGTGTACGAGACAGTAAAGGAAGATCGCGATAGTCATGTGCCATGCGCGTGATGGTATTAATCAACTGACGCCATTGAGGCAGCAGAACTTCCTCACGGGCGGTTTTGAGCATCAGGGCATGTGACAAGTTATTGATGTCTTCTGATGTGCAGGCAAAGTGAATAAATTCTGCAACTTGATGCAGAGCAGGGATATGTTCAACTTTTTCTTTCAGAAAATATTCAACAGCTTTAACATCATGATTGGTTGTGCGTTCAATCTCTTTAATGCGTAACGCATCTTGTTCGCTGAAATTTTGAATAATCTCATCAAGGTAAGCGTTTGCGTTTGCATCAAAAGCAGGAACTTCTTGAATTTCAGTTGTAGCGGCCAGTTTTTGCAGCCAACGTATTTCGACTTGCACACGAAATTTCAGTAAGCCAAACTCACTAAAAATAGCGCGCAATGTGCTGACTTTATCGCCGTAACGGCCATCAATGGGTGAAACAGCGGTCAGTGAGGATAATTCCATTGGTAGCAACTCCCGGTTTTCATTAACAATTTTATTTAACAATCTATATGTCACAAACGTGCCCTAGCAATGAGCAAGAATGTCTTTGGCTTGGTTAACCAGACGTTGGCGAGAAAACATGATCTGCAAGCGACTGCCGCCGACCTGTTGCCACAAAACCGCGCTGCGGATCCCCGCCAGCAATGCAGCTCTAACTTTTGCCTGAATTAATGTATTGCGTAATACGTCAGGTGAACCCATGACTTGAATACGTGCTCCCAGCGGACTGATAACATCAATATAAATCCCCGCAAGGGCGTTTAACATCCCCTCTGACATAGGCTCAAAATAGGCTTGTTGACGCTCCAGCTGGTTAATGCGATTTGCCAGCTCATTGGCCGCAGATGGGTTTTTGCGCAGTTTTCGCTCCAGAGCCATTAAGCTCAGCACATAGCGCATCAGTTCAGCAGAAATGCCACCGTGCGATCCATTGAACATCCCCAGTACCGCTTCAAGGCCAATGCGCAGGTTGCAGGCATCATTGCCAAAAACATCCAGTGTGGATGACGGATTCATATTTAAAATACTGTTGGTCATCATTTCAAAGCCATCAGTATCACACTGGCCTTCGTGGGCCAGTGCTTGTACCAGGCGGCTTGACTGGCAGATACCTGCCAGGGCCAGTGTAATATCGTAATAATTTTTAGCCACAATTACTCCTGTATACGTTGTTCAATCACACCGCCACCGAGACAGATCTCATCTTGATAAAATACGGCCGATTGGCCGGGTGTGACAGCGGCAACAGGGCTGTCAAAACGAACTTCGATTTTATCTTCGTTCAGGGGAACAATAGTGCAGGGGATATCCTGCTGACGGTAGCGAGTTTTCACTACACAACGAATTTCTGTTTTCAATGGCTGGCGATCAACCCAATGAAGCTGTTGTGCAATTAAGCCCACAGACATCAGCCGGGGGTGCTCGTGGCCTTGGGCAACAATCAGGGCATTGTTTTCGACATCTTTATCGACAACATACCATGGATCTTCGCTGCCATCTTTGGTTCCGCCAATACCCAATCCTTTGCGCTGACCGAGCGTGTGGTACATCAAGCCAGTATGTTGGCCGATAGTTTCGCCATCCACGGTCACAATTGGGCCGGGTTGGGCTGGCAGGTAACGCCCCAGAAAATCACGGAATTTACGCTCACCAATAAAGCAAATACCGGTTGAGTCTTTTTTCTTAGCGGTAATCAACCCGATTTCTTCAGCAATGCGGCGTACTTCAGGTTTTTCTAATTCCCCTACGGGGAACAGGCTTTTGGCAACCTGCTGGTGGCTTAAGGTGTACAGGAAATAGCTTTGGTCTTTATTGCCATCCAAGCCACGGAGTAATTGACTGACACCGTCTACATCCCGACGACGGACATAATGCCCCGTTGCGATGTAATCAGCCCCTAGATCTTCAGCGGCAAACTCCAGGAATGCTTTAAATTTTATTTCTTTATTGCAGAGAATATCTGGGTTGGGTGTTCTGCCCGCTTTATATTCAGCAAGAAAATGTTCAAACACATTATCCCAATATTCGGCTGCAAAATTGATGGTATGCAATTCAATGCCCAATTTGTCACAAACCGCTTGGGCATCGGCAAGATCGGCAGCAGCAGAGCAATACTCTTCGCCATCGTCTTCTTCCCAGTTTTTCATGAACAGCCCTGCTACCTGATAGCCCTGCTGTTGCAGAAGGTAGGCGGAAACTGATGAATCAACACCGCCGGACATGCCGACAATGACTTTTTTCTGGCTGTTATCTGACATGGAATATATCTCACTGCGGAAAAAAACAAACGCAATACTTTAGCACGTTGGTTGCTAAGGTGCACCAAGCGTCTTCATACTCTTTTTGCTTGATGTGCCATTTACATCAAATGACAAGTGAAAGAATCAACTTGTGAAAGTTGAACCATAACAATCCAGTATCGAGAGCGGATACGTTTTTTGCTCCTGATAGCAACGGATACTCTCAGCAACCAGCGGTGAGCGCAGTTGTGAACTGTTGAGAATTTCTTCTGCACTTAACCAATGACAACAGTGGATATCTTTATCTTGTGGTTTAGTGTCCATGATAGTTTCCAGTTCAATCAAAAACAGAAAACGGATAAATGGAGTTCCGTCGGGGGCTACCCATTGATGCAGTTTCAAGAAGGATTGTGGCCGGGCACGAATGCCTGTCTCTTCCCATAACTCACGCTCAGCGGCTGCCAGTAACGTTTCATCTGCTTCCAGATGGCCCGCAGGCTGGTTCCAGAGCGATTTGCCATTGATAATTTCTTCGACAACCAAAAATTTATTTTCTGCATGCACAATGCAGGCAACAGTGACATGTGGGCTAAACAAAATCGATTTCTCTCCATTCTCCCGGGGATAGATTTCCCAACTGTATTGATCCCATACTAAATCGGATTAAACGCAATGTAGGAAAACCAACATGAGCCGTCATTCTGCGTACTTGGCGGTTACGGCCCTCATATAAGGTAATTTTGAGCCAACTGACCGGAATGCTTTTTCGCTCGCGGATAGGGGGAACTCTCTCCCAGAGCCAACTGGGCTCTTCGACGAGCTCAGCACCTGCTGGCAGAGTCGGGCCATCTTTTAGCGTAATACCACGGCGCAACTTGTTCAGGGCAGTGTCATCAGGAATTCCTTCAACCTGAACATAATAAATTTTAGCTGTTTTCTTATGTGGTTGCGTCAATTTAGCCTGCAACTTCCCATCATTGGTCAAAACGAGCAGACCTTCACTATCGCGATCCAGACGACCTGCGGCATACACATCCGTAAATGGAATAAAATTTTTCAGCGTTGTTCTTCCCATATCATCAGTAAACTGAGGAAGAACATCATAAGGTTTGTTAAAAACCAAGACCCGTCTGGGAGCTGTTAATTTTTTTATAGAACTGTCATTTTTTCTTTGGCTGAATCGGTTAAGTTTGCGTTTTTTAAAAGAGATATTTGTCATGATAAGCCATCGTAAAAAATTTGGAGGCGTATTATACCTTAAATCTGTGACCATTGGCGTTTGCAGAATATTCAAGTAGTATTGACACGTCCCTTACAAAAAATTAACAAGGCATTGCGCTTATTTGAAAGGAGAGGTTAATGGAAAGCAAAGTAGTTGTTCCGGCGGAAGGTAACAAAATTACCATTGATGCCAAAGGTAAATTAAATGTTCCGAATAACCCAGTAATCCCTTACATCGAAGGGGATGGCATTGGTGTTGATGTTACGCCGGTCATGCTGAAAGTTGTTGATGCAGCAGTTCAGAAAGCTTATAGCGGTGAGCGCAAAGTTTCTTGGATGGAAATCTATACGGGTGAGAAATCCACCCAAATCTATGGCAAAGATGTGTGGCTACCGGATGAAACACTTGATCTGATCCGTGAATACCGCGTTGCCATCAAAGGCCCTCTGACGACACCAGTCGGTGGCGGTATTCGTTCTCTGAACGTCGCCCTGCGCCAGCAATTGGATCTGTATGTTTGCTTGCGTCCAGTTCGTTACTATCAAGGTACGCCAAGCCCTGTTAAGCAGCCTGAACTGACTGATATGGTCATTTTCCGTGAGAACGCCGAAGATATTTATGCTGGCATTGAGTGGAAAGCGGGTTCAGCGGAAGCGGACAAAGTCATCAAATTCCTGCAGGATGAAATGGGTGTCAGCAAAATCCGTTTCCCTCAACAGTGTGGTATCGGCGTGAAACCTTGCTCAGAAGAAGGGACTAAACGTTTGGTACGTGCTGCAATTGAATATGCCATTGATAATGATTGTGAATCAGTGACACTGGTTCACAAAGGCAACATCATGAAGTTCACTGAAGGTGCCTTTAAAGACTGGGGTTATGAGCTGGCTCGTACCGAATTCGGCGGAGAACTGCTGGATGGTGGCCCATGGGTTAAGATCAAGAATCCGAAAAACGGAAAAGAGATCATCATCAAAGATGTTATCGCTGATGCTTTCTTGCAACAGATCCTGCTGCGCCCAGCAGAATATGATGTGATTGCATGTATGAACCTGAATGGTGATTACATTTCTGATGCATTAGCGGCACAAGTGGGTGGTATTGGTATCGCTCCTGGCGCCAATATTGGTGATGAGTGTGCATTGTTTGAAGCGACGCACGGCACAGCACCTAAATATGCGGGCCAGGATAAAGTCAACCCGGGCTCTGTGATCCTTTCTGCTGAAATGATGCTACGCCACATGGGATGGTTCGAAGCTGCAGACTTAATCGTTAAAGGAATGGAAGGCGCGATCGCAGCCAAGACCGTGACTTACGATTTCGAACGCCTGATGGATGGCGCTAAGTTACTGAAATGTAGCGAATTCGGTGACGCAATCATTTCTCATATGTAATTGATTGCTTAACTGAATTGATAACGGGGGCTTAAGGGTTCCCGTTTTTTTATTATCACGCCCGGAACGGTTATCAAAAAGTTATCAAAACCTGCCAAGTTTTGAGTAAGTTAAATGACAATCTTTATCCAGTCTTTGCCACGATCATCGTGGTATTTATCAGTTTGCTTTTGGCTTTTATGCCCTAGTAAATCTTTCGTATTGATACCCTGTTTACGATAAAGGCGCTCAGATAACGAACGCTGTTCATGGAAAGTTGCTGGTGTTCCTTCGCCCCAATCAATATCGGTTTTATCCCTTGCTTTTTTAAAATTTGTTGTCAGTGTGTTTGCTGTTACTTTTCCACCTCGTTTAGATTGCGATGTGGTATGAAAATAATGGATTAAATATGGGCTAACCACGCGATCTCTACATCTGGAAATGACCTCCTTAAGAGAGATATTTAAAGCATTACACCTTAATGAAAGAGGAATAGCTAATCTTGAGCCTGTTTTTTCTTGAATAACGTGCAGATGCTCATCCCAGATATCACTGAATTTCATTTCAGATATATCCCCTAAACGTTGACCCGTTACTATAGCCAATAACATTGCATTCCCCATGTAACGATGATGAGAGTCCGCAACCTCAAATATCTTTTTCCATTCATCAAGGTTTAAACGTTGGCGGGTAATCCTGCGTTTAGGTTGCTTGGTTGCTAGCGCCGGGTTGTATCCAGGAGGGACTTCTCCAGCATGCTGTGCTTCTTTGAATACGTCGATTAAAACAGAACGGACAACTTGAGCCATGCGAGGCTGTCCAGCGGTTTTATATTGGTCCAGTATTTCAGCTATATCTCTGGCATCTACGGCTGGCAGTGGTTTCATTGCTAGAGACTGCCGCATTAAATCTACTGGTTTTCGCTTCTGCTTAAACGTATTGAGCTTGATATCACCAGTTTCTAAACGTTCTTCCTGTATTGTCCAGTACCTATCTAACCATGTATTGACAGTAATTTCCTTGCCTTTGATTTTGGCAACACGATCACTAATAGCCATAACCTGCCGACTGCGTTGTTCAGCTAGTCGGCTATTAGCCTCAATGGCAATTTCTTTTGCTTCTTGTTCGTTATCACCCAGAGAGTGATACTTCCCTGTGATGGGATGCCGATAACGCCAATATACTTTATTCGATTTACGACTAAGAGACTATCCCAAAAGGCATTTTGTAGTATAGTGATTTAGTCTTTTTATTGACCTCCATTTGGTGATGATTATGAGCAACAAAACAACATCACAATGGCTCATTTCC
>NZ_VCDN01000002.1:0-30343 GCF_033949405.1 Xenorhabdus santafensis
GGCTGAAGCCATAAATAAAAAGCCCTTTCCATTATTGGAAAGGGCTTATGTTTTTTTTATGAAATAGAGAAATTATTTACGCTTTTTTAATTGTCACCCAACAAAATGGATTCAAGCGCAATTTCAATCATGTCATTAAATGTATTTTGACGCTCTTCTGCTGTCGTTTGTTCGCCAGTACGAATATGGTCAGATACAGTGCAGATAGCCAGTGCTTTTGCACCAAATTCAGCCGCAACACCGTAAATGCCGGCAGCTTCCATTTCAACGCCCAGAATACCGTATTTTTCCATGACATCGAACATTTGTGGATCCGGTGTATAGAACAAATCTGCTGAGAAGATGTTACCAACGCGAGCATTGATGTTTTTCGCCTTGGCAGCATCAACTGCATTACGAACCAAATCAAAATCAGCAATCGCTGCAAAATCGTGATCTTTAAAACGCAGGCGGTTTACTTTGGAATCAGTACACGCACCCATGCCAATCACAACATCACGAATTTTTACGTCTTCACTGACCGCACCACAAGAACCGATGCGGATGATTTTTTTAACACCAAATTCAGTAATCAATTCCTTGGCGTAAATAGAACAGGATGGGATACCCATGCCATGGCCCATAACAGAGATGCGACGTCCTTTGTATGTACCGGTGAAACCCAGCATACCGCGAACATTGTTAACCTGACGGGCATCTTCCAAGAAAGTTTCTGCAATGTATTTTGCACGCAGTGGATCACCAGGCATCAAAACAACATCAGCGAAATCGCCCATCTCAGCATTAATATGTGGGGTGGCCATAATTTTATTTCCTTGTTTTTATTGCATGTAAAAATAAACGAAAATAGGGAGGCCGATGGCCTCCGCAAAAATTAAAACATGACTTTGCCATAATCCATTGGAGTCAGATCGAAATATTTTGCGACTGTCTGACCAATGTCAGCAAAGGTTTCACGATGCCCTAATGAACCCGGTTTAACTTTGGGGCCATAAACCAGAACAGGGATGTGTTCACGTGTGTGATCTGAACCCGCCCAAGTTGGGTCACAACCGTGGTCAGCGGTGAAGATCAGAATGTCGTCTTCTTTAACCAGTTTCAACATTTCCGGCAAGCGGCGGTCAAATAACTCCAAGGCAGCCGCATAACCTGCCACATCACGGCGATGCCCATAAGAGGAGTCAAAATCAACGAAGTTGGTGAATACGATGGTGTTGTCCCCTGCCTTCTCCATTTCAATCAGTGAAGCATCGAACAGGGCATCAATGCCTGTCGCTTTAACCTTTTTGGTAATGCCCACATTGGCGTAAATATCCGCAATTTTGCCAATGGACACTACTTCGCCTTGCTTTTCATCAACCAGTTTTTTCAGTACGGTCGGCGCAGGAGGTTCAACAGCCAAATCATGGCGGTTACCCGTACGCTGGAAATTCCCGGCTTTATCCCCCACAAATGGGCGGGCAATGACACGACCAATGTTGTAATTACCGATATTCAGTTCGTCACGGGCAATCTCACACAGTTCATACAAACGATCCAAGCCGAATGTCTCTTCATGGCAAGCTATTTGGAAAACCGAGTCTGCTGAGGTATAGAAAATCGGTTTGCCACTTTGCATGTGCTCTTCACCCAGCTTATCCAGAATAACCGTACCGGAAGAGTGGCAGTTACCCAGATATCCGGGCAGGTTAGCGCGCTCGACAAGCTTATCCAACAATTCCTGCGGGAAGCTGTTTTCTTCATCACTGAAATAGCCCCAGTCGAACAAAACCGGAACACCGGCAATTTCCCAGTGGCCTGATGGCGTGTCTTTACCAGAAGAAAGTTCACTCGCGTAGCCATAGGCGCCGATAATATCGGCCTCTTTATCCAAGCCCGTCGGGAATGTCCCACTGGACTCTTCTGCTGCCAAGCCCAATCCCAAACGGCTCAGATTTGGCAGATGCAATGGCCCCTTACGGCCGATATCAGCCTCACCACGGGCACATTGTTCTGCGATATGCCCTAAAGTGTTAGACCCCTCATCGCCAAACTTTACCGCATCGGCACTTGCACCAATGCCAAAGGAATCCAATACCATGATGAATGTACGTTTCATAATTTTCTCCTGCGTCAATTCACGCTATCAATGCGGAAACTGCCAGCTATTAAAATCGATTTCAATGCTTAGATGATTTATCCATTGATATGTCGATAAATCATCGATATGGGGGCTTTTGCTTCATTTTTTTCAACGGTCGTTTTTTCAAAAGCTGTTTTTTCAAAAACAAACGCGCTGCGCACGACCTCTGCCGCTTCTTGCCAGGCATGTTCGCTATCGGCATGAATTATTGCCAACGGGGTATCTGCATTTACTTCTGTACCCAGCGCAACGATATTATTCAGCCCCACACTGTAATTTATAGGGTCAGTTGCCTTACGGCGCCCTCCACCCAATGCAACAACAGACATGCCCAATGCCCGGGTATCCATTTTTGCAATAATTCCATTTTGCTCAGCCAATACGGGTTTGCTGATTTTCGCGCTCGGCAAGTAGCGCGCGTAATTCTCAACAAAATCGGTCGGGCCTTTTTGTGCTGCCACCATGCGGCCAAATATCTCAGCCGCCCTGCCATTGTCCAAAACCGCTTGTAACTTGCGGCGCGCATCTTCACGGTCACTTGCCAGATTCGCTGAAACCAGCATTTCTATGGACAGCGCCATGGTGACTTCATACAGCCGGGGATTTCGGTACTCCCCTGTCAGAAACTGAACCGCTTCACGCACTTCCAATGCATTGCCGGCACTGGAGGCCAGCACCTGATTCATATCCGTCAGTAACGCTGTCGTTTTACAACCTGCGCCATTCGCTACTTTGACGATGGATTCTGCCAATTGTTCTGATTGTTCGTATGTCGGCATAAATGCACCGGAGCCGACCTTCACATCCATAACCAGAGCATCCAGCCCTTCAGCCAATTTTTTACCCAAAATTGATGCTGTAATCAAAGGGATAGAATCTACTGTTGCCGTTGTATCACGTGTTGCGTAGAAGCGTTTATCCGCAGGGGCCAATGAATTCGTTTGCCCGATGATTGCAATACCGACATCACGGATAATGTCACGGAAACGATGTTCATCCGGGAAGATGTCAAAACCGGGAATAGATTCTAATTTATCCAGTGTTCCTCCGGTATGCCCCAACCCTCGCCCTGAAATCATCGGGATATACCCGCCACAAGCAGCGACCATCGGGCCAAGCATCAGGGAAGTCACATCTCCTACTCCTCCCGTTGAGTGTTTATCCACGATCGGGCCGGGTAAATTCAATTTTTTCCAGTCTAAAACTGTACCAGAATCACGCATTGCCAATGTCAAAGCAACACACTCTTCCATCGTCATATCATGGAAATAGATGGTCATTGCCAGCGCAGCTATCTGCCCTTCTGAAACCGTGTTGTCACGGACGCCATTAATGAAGAAACGGATCTCTTCTTCATTCAATGGATGACCATCGCGTTTTTTACGGATGATTTCTTGTGCCAAAAACAAAGCTACCTCCCAATCATTATTATCTGAAAAGAATGGCAGTAATGCACACTATCTTAGCGTGCATTCAATGAGTCATTATTGATCTCAATAACCACTGCTCTGCTTTTGTCCTTGATGTCCAAGAGTTGTCAGCAAATTACCCAGCAAGCTGGAAGCGCCAAAACGGAAATGACGGGGATCCGCCCACTTGTCTCCCATGATACGTTCAACCAGCGCCAAATATTGTGCAGCCTCTTCAGTTGTACGTACACCACCCGCAGGTTTAAAACCAACTGTTTCACCAACACCCATATCACGGATCACTTTCAGCATAATTTCAGCACTTTCCAGTGTCGCATTCACCGGCACTTTACCGGTTGAGGTTTTGATGAAATCGGCACCGGCGTTAATTGCTATTTCAGATGCCTTACGAATTAATGCCGCTTCTTTTAATTCACCCGTTTCAATAATAACTTTCAGCCAAACACCGGATTCAGCGCAGGCGGTTTTACAGGCTTTTACCAAATCAAAGCCAACCTGTTCATCACCGGCAAGCAATGCCCGATAAGGGAAAACCACGTCTACTTCATCAGCACCATAAGCGATAGCCGCACGTGTTTCAGCCAATGCGATATCAATATCGTCGTTGCCGTGTGGGAAATTGGTTACCGTAGCAATGCGGATATCAGGAGTTCCTTGTTCACGCAACACCTTGCGCGCTACAGGAATAAAGCGAGGGTAAATACAGACGGCAGCCGTGTGCCCGGCAGGACTATTGGCCTGACGACAAAGTGCGGCGACTTTCTCATCTGTATCATCATCATTTAGTGTAGTTAAATCCATCAAACTCAGCGCATGCTGAGCAGCAGCGGTTAAATCGGTCATGAAACTCTCCAACGGTATTATTATCGTGACTACCCCCTTCGTTTTTCAAATTGCCTCTTTGGTTGGCCGTGCTTATTCACCCCAGTCACCGTTTTTATAAACATACGGTTATCTATGCTCCCGAGGATGAATTCCCTTGCCGCCGTGATGCAACTCGAAATCCATTGGGTATAAATCAGTTTACATATTCTTTTGTACGATTATTTTGAACGAATGGTTGCCTTGAACAATCAACTCATTTGTTTGTTGGCGAGCGGACTTGGTTCCTTGAAGAACAACAGAGTTCCTTCTCTCCGCACTATTGTTTGTGCACTATTTCTTGTGTGCTGTTTTTATGCAATCTTTCTGCGCTCTTTTTAGCTTTCTTCAGCTCGTATGACCTTAATGGGAACAACATGCTCCATAAAGCCCTTGCCTGTCATTATTTGAACATGTTAATGAACAACGGTTAGTGCTAAATATCACATTAATAAAATGTAATTTGCAATCACAAACATTTTATTGTGAATAAAATCACATTAAATAGTTTCAGGAAAAACAAATGCAGGTGAGAAACCTCACCTGCATTCAGTTTAATACATATTTCCTGCGTTTTATAACGCGAGGAAGAATCCAGCAATTGTTGCACTCATCAAGTTAGAGAGTGAACCCGCCAAGACAGCTTTCAGGCCGAAACGGGCGATATCGCCGCGACGCTTCGGTGCCATTCCACCCAAGCCACCCAGCAAAATAGCAACAGAAGACAGGTTCGCAAAGCCACACAGAGCAAAAGAAATGATGGCCTTAGTATGATCGGAAAGAACATGCAGGCCCGCCGCACGAACGACATCATCTGGTTTTAAGTATTCACCAAAGTTCATGAATGCCACGAATTCATTGACAACCAGTTTCTGGCCGATAAAAGAACCCGCGATAGTTGCTTCACTCCATGGAACACCGATCAGATAGGCGATTGGCGCAAAAACCCAACCCAAGATCAATTCCATCGATAATTGCGGATAGTCGAACCAGCCGCCGATGCCGCCTAACATACCGTTCAACAACGCAATCAATGCGGTAAATGCCAACAGCATCGCACCTACGTTAAGCGCCAGTTGCATACCGGATGCCGCACCTGATGCCGCAGCATCAATAACGTTTGCCGGACGATCTTCCGCCGCGATCAGCGACATAGCATCTTCTGTATCGTGAGTTTTTTCGGTTTCAGGTACCATCAGTTTTGCAAACAGCAAACCGCCCGGTGCCGCCATGAAGGAAGCCGCAATCAAGTATTCCAAAGGAACGCCCATTGATGCATAACCTGCCAATACTGAACCGGCTACAGACGCCAAGCCACCGCACATTACGGCGAACAATTCAGATTGGGTCATGGTAGCAATATAAGGACGAACAACCAGAGGCGCTTCGGTTTGGCCTACGAAAATATTTGCTGTTGCAGACAGAGATTCAGTCCGTGATGTACCCAGTACTTTCTGCAAGCCGCCACCCAAGATTTTGATGACGAGCTGCATAATGCCCATGTAATACAAAACCGCAATGAGTGAGGAGAAGAAAACGATAACTGGCAGGACGCGCAAGGCAAAAATAAAGCCAGCACCACCGAACAATTCGAACATTTTGTCGGAAACCAGTCCGCCAAAAATAAAATCTGTTCCTTTCTGGCCGTATCCAATTACGTTGGCAACGCCTCTTGACATTCCTCCCAGAATGTCTTTACCGGCAGGTACGGAAAGTACAAATGCCCCAATAGCAACCTGAATCAGAAAGGCGCCCAGGACAGTACGGATTTTAATGGCTCGAAAGTTACTGGAGAAGAGTACTGCGATAAACATCAGCACTGCCATCCCGATCAGGCTCATAAGGAGTTGCATTGGAAGAATCCCTGTTCACTGAATTAATAATAAAGGAATATGTCAGTTTTTTTGAAAATTCCTACTGACATTGTGTGTGCGGGATTATACCTAGTCCCCAGAGGGAACAAGTAACTAACATCACAAATTGATACAGAGAAAAGTAATATAAAAACTAGAAATGAGACTTTCATCACATAAAACCACCTAATTTCGGTGGGATTAGATAATATTATGGAAAAATAGGTAATAAAAAGAATAAATAAGCAGAGAATATAAGTTAAACATTATTAATGTTTAATGGGTGTGAATTATAGATCCTCGCGCCTGATAAAACCCCCGATGATATTTATCCGTTTAAATCCACTCAGTTAAGTCAACGAAAACAATTTTTTACTATTGCCATAAATTTGGTTGGCAATGTCAATTGGCGCTTCTCGACGCAATCCGCATAGCGCTGAAAAAACCTGTGCAACTCTTTCTGGCCGATTTGGCTGCCCTTGATATCCCGATAATGGCATATCAGGTGCATCCGTTTCCAATACCAAAGACGTCAAAGGCAGCTGGGAAATGGTATTGCGTGTTTTTTGTGCCCTGTCATAAGTAATCGTCCCCCCTATGCCGATATAAAATCCCAGACGAATGAAAGCCTGCGCCTGAGATAAACTTCCGGCAAAACCGTGGATCACGCCAGTACGCGGCAATTGAAATTTGCGCAAGATAGCGGCCAATGGGTCATGACTCTTTCTGGAATGAAGTATCACGGGCAAATCGTTTTGCTTAGCCAGCCTGAGTTGCGCTTCCAGCACACTTTTCTGCCGCTCAAATTGTGGCTCTGGCATATAAAGATCGAGGCCGATTTCTCCTACAGCCACACATTTAGTGTTTTTTTCCTGCAAGTACTGCCCCAATTGTTCCAAATGATCTTGTTGATGTTCTTGGATATAAAGCGGGTGCAACCCAAATGCAGCATAAATAGAAGAATGGGTTTTCGCCAACAGAGCAACTCGCTGGAAATTCATTTGACTGACGGTGGGCACAATGATTTTTCTCACGCCGACTTTTTTGGCCTGTTCCAGACTTTTTATTGCATCATCGGCAAAAGGAGGAAAATCAAAGTGGCAATGTGTATCAATAAACATCTTATTATTCCGATTATCTATCGTGCTCAATCCCGTCACTTGCATTATCAACCGAATCAAGCATTGGTGTCCCGGCAATAGAGTGATTTTCCCTATTCAAAAAATGGTTTCGCCGAAAATCATTGTGATTGGCGTTATTGGTACTGAAGCCATTTCGGTACACACCATATCCCTTGAGCTCTGGGGAACTAAATTCGCCTTCCATAAAGGTATGCCCGATAGTCGCCAAAAAATATCGCCCACAGCGTCTTCCCAAATAATAATCTTTATTCAACACACTGATCCGGCTACCCAATGCCATTGTAGAAAGCGGCGCAGGCGGGTAGATCTCAAAAACCTGCACACCATCCGGTGGGTTTTCGATAAATTTCTGCGTCCGGCGATAACTCTTGGCATGGAGGTTGAGCATTTTGACCATTTTTTGCAGGCTGCTGGTTTCCAGCCAACGTTCCATACGTCTGAGCCATTGGGGTGTATAATAAAGTTGCGAAGGAACTGTCCGGATAACAACGATCGTATCAGCACCACGGCGATATGCCTCTTGCACAGGTACCGCATCACAAATCCCACCATCTTGATAAGTCACATCACCAATAGTCACACCATTGCGGTACAAACCGGGAATGGCGCTGGATGCCTTGACAACATCCATCCAATTTTTGTCATCAGGATGTAAATAGTCTGCTTCAAAATTATCAGCACGGCAGGCACACATATAAAACTCCCGCCCGGCTTCGAACTGACGCATGGCAACAGGAATATTGAGCGGAAGTTGTTCAGCGATAGTGTTCATATACCAATCCAAGTCTATCAGATGTCCACCACGAACAAAGCGCAATGGATTAAAGAAAGCCGGATCGGTTGTATAACGGTTGATCACCTTGCGGGCATAACCTTGCTGGCCACAAAGATAGGCAGAAATATTTTGGGCACCCGCAGATGTCCCAAGGAATAATTCAAAGGGATTAAAACCGAGGCGAAGAAACTCATCTAAAACGCCGGCGGTAAAAATTCCTCGCTGGCCACCACCTTCACAAACGAGAGCTATCTTTTTGGGTTTGTGCTGGGGCTTATAAGCCAAAGGTTCTATATTACCCAACGTTATAGGTATGCGTTTCCCCACTATCCTCTTCCTCTACGAGTCATTCATGACATTAAAGCATAATACATAGACCGAATATCTATTAGCATATTGTTGCTGAAATAGCTCATTCGTAATGCTTTAGTTATATAAAGGAATCGTTAACTAAATGGTGGATATGCATTTATTACCCGTGATTTCTCGCCATAAAAAAAGAGTGGCTCATTATATGGCCACCCCTTCAAACTGTCAGCGATTTTGCTCAGCCCATTATTTCTTAACAGTCAGAGAATTCTTCACGGATTTGACGCCTTTCACGCCATGAGCGATCTCTGCAACTTTCACAGCCTCTTTCTTGCTGCCGACAAAACCGGAAAGGTAAACAACGCCTTTTTCAGTTTTCACAGAGATATCATTGCTGTTTATTCCTTTATGTTCCAAGAGCTTCCCTTTCACTTTAGCTGTGATGCTACTATCATCCAGATAGTTATCCGCTTTCTGCAAGGAATCATCAACCTTTTTCCCTGCTTCGTCTATGGTTTTACCAATTTTCTGTCCTGTGCTCTCCGGTGCTTTCCCCGAGGGAACTTCCGCAGCCAGAACACTACTACTCATCAGAACTGAACCCAGAACAACAGCCAGTAGTGAATGTGTACGCTTGATATTTTTCATCCTACCACCTTCTATAAATAAGCCAGAACCGTTACCAAAACAGTATGTCAATTAGCGCTTGGTGATAAAATGGCTTTTACAAAACATAACGTATATTTTCACTAAACCAGAGAGTTATTCTTTAAATACAAATGAAACAAGATGATATCATTGAAATAACAAGGGCTAACAGAATAGTTAGCCCTGAAAGGAATTAACCGAGAAATACGGAAAAAACGGGAAGAAATACGGATTAGTGTTCCCGTGTTTTACGGAAAGAGACGTCCGGATAACGTTCACTGGTCAAATTCAAATTAACCATTGTTGGCGCGATGTAAGATAAATTATCCCCACCATCAAGTGCCAAGTTCTGCTCATTCTTACGTTTGAATTCTTCCAGTTTCTTCACATCACTGCACTCTACCCAACGAGCGGTGGTAACGTTAACAGGCTCATACAGCGCTTCAACGTTATATTCACTCTTCAAGCGAGCCACAACAACATCAAACTGGAGCACACCCACCGCACCCACGATCAAGTCATTATTGATCAATGGACGGAAGACCTGTACAGCCCCTTCTTCTGATAATTGAACCAGACCTTTCAACAGTTGCTTTTGCTTCAGAGGGTCACGCAGACGGATGCGACGGAACAGCTCAGGAGCAAAGTTAGGAATACCCGTAAACTTCAGCTCTTCGCCTTGGGTGAAGGTATCACCAATCTGGATTGTGCCGTGGTTATGCAAGCCGATAATGTCACCCGGATAAGCATCTTCAACATGAGAACGATCACCAGCCATAAAGGTCAATGCATCAGAAATCACAACATCTTTCTTGATGCGGACTTGGCGCAGTTTCATGCCTTTTTCATATTTGCCGGAAACAACACGCAAAAATGCTACGCGGTCGCGATGTTTTGGATCCATATTGGCTTGGATTTTGAAAACAAAACCCGTGAATTTCTCTTCATTCGCAACCACTTCACGCGCGTCAGTTTGGCGGGGCATTGGTTTCGGTGCCCATTTAACCAAACCATCCAGCATGTGATCCACACCAAAGTTGCCTAGCGCAGTACCAAAAAATACCGGCGTTAGCTCACCCTGCAAAAAGGCTTCTTCATCAAATTCATGAGATGCGCCTTTAACCAGCTCCAGCTCTTCACGCAGTTGATCCGCTAACTCTTCACCAACAGCGGCGTCCAGTTCAGGGTTATCCAACCCTTTGATCGCACGCACTTCCTGAATCGTATGACCTTGGCCTGTTTGGTACAAATAAACTTCATCAAGGTAAAGATGATAAACACCCTTGAAGGATTTACCGCAGCCAATAGGCCAAGTAATTGGGCTACACGCGATGTTCAACTCGTTTTCCACTTCATCCATCAACTCCATCGGATCGCGAATATCGCGGTCGAGTTTGTTCATGAAAGTCAGAATAGGCGTATCACGCAGACGTGTAACTTCCATCAGCTTACGGGTACGATCCTCAACCCCTTTCGCAGCGTCAATGACCATCAGGCAGCAGTCAACGGCGGTCAGAGTACGGTAAGTATCTTCAGAGAAGTCTTCATGCCCAGGAGTATCCAGCAAGTTAACCAGACAATCCCCGTAAGGAAACTGCATCACGGAAGTAGTGATAGAAATACCACGCTGTTTTTCCATCTCCATCCAGTCTGATTTGGCGTGCTGGTTAGAGCCCCGCCCTTTTACCGTTCCCGCTTTCTGGATAGCCTGTCCGAATAACAATACTTTTTCGGTAATCGTTGTTTTACCCGCATCGGGGTGGGAAATTATTGCAAAAGTGCGCCGTTTGGCGACTTCTTGCAGGAATTGGGAATTTGACATCAATGGAATCTTCTAGTTTGTACACGGATTGATGCCGTCTGGGAAACGTCCAGCAGGCTCTTGGTTTTCAAATCCGTCAATGTTAATGGTGATTGGCGCTTATTTTCGCTGAACTTGGATTTATAAACAACCAATGAAAGCTTGAGATTACGCATAAGCCACCCATTAAGTAATCTGGCTGAATTAAGAATCTCTTTCTATCAAATGAATTTACATCACTGGTCACCTATCACTCATAACAGTACATTTATTTTAGAATACTTATACCCGTCGTCTTTCAAGTTGCTGCTTTGTTGGCTGCACTCACCCCGGTCACCGTTTTTATAAACATACAGTTATCTATGCTCTTGGGGATGAATGAAAGGCTCCTGCCTTTCGACCTTTGGCTGGACAAATTCGTTCCCGACGAATTTGTCATTCCCTTGCCGCCGCGATACAACTTGAGATTCATTGGGTATATGCATTAATGCGGTATTGGATTTGTTTAATAGCTTCGAACAATTCATCAAAAGAGGGAGCAATACCGTATATCATCTCAGCAGAGATCATGCTTTGATAATCAGCTTTAAGCGCTGGCAATACTTCATTACTTGGCAGCAACAACAATCGTCCCGCTAAACATTCCTCATATCCAGCATAACTTGCATTGAAGAAAGCAGACTTATGTCTGATGACATCATTAAGAAGCTGACGATCAGACATTGCTCTATGGCCTATTTCATGCTGAGCCAGCATCACTAAATCATACCAGTGTCTTGAAAGGCGATCAGCGTTTTCTCTGATCCCCCGACGACACTCCACATGAATTAATGTCGCTTTTTCCCAAAATGTACGTTCAGGTGACAAGACAACAACTTGCCCGGAGGGAAATTCAAGCTCAGGGACTAGATCGGACAGGTAGGGCCTAATAATATGACATTCATTCGGATCGACAACATTGCGTCCCCCTAATTCTATCAAAACTTCACTTTTTAAATACTCATCAGATTCTTCTGTAACGGATGGATAGCTCACCCAAATTTTTTCACCTGATTCATCAATCCGAATTGAGTGTAATTCAGAGGATGGCAGCTCATTTAATTGAGATTGAATGTGAGGAACGATAATTTCATTTGCATACTGCTGAACGTGCTGCTTGAGTTGTTCACTCACTTTTCTTAGCTTGCTTTTACTGGCGTTATCAGAAAGAGGATCGATACCATTCAATAGATAACGATAATCTAATGTGATATCAATATCTTCCGAGAATCGATTAATGACATCGAAAACTTTTGATAATGAAGTCCCTCCCTTAAAAGCCATCGGGGGAGCCTCGGGTAAGCTAAATAGTATTTTTAATACCCAACAAACCCAAATATCCTTTTCCAAAACATGCTCAGACCGACCTAGCCTGTCCGCTGCATATCCCAAAATAATCCGCTGTTCGTCAGGCATAATCGAAAAATAAGAGTCAGCCATGAACAGTTTCTCGATTAGCGTGTTGAATGGCTGATGACATCCATGCAGGTAATTTGCACGTTTTCAGTAAGCTAAATTCTTCTTCACTCATTAAATTACGAATTTGCTCTACAGTAGAAGATGTTACAGCTTCTTTACCTAAATACCACAGTGCGGAGATAGCCATGCCAACCTTCGTGCCCGCACATTGGAGTTTTCGCTGGTTGGAGGTATGAATCAGCTTTACTTTTCTATTTCCAATTCTTATCTGCCTTGATGAGCCACTGGTATAGTAGACCAAATTCGTCGGCATTTGAGTGCTCAATTTAAACCTTCGGATCGCTTCAGCACCATGTACCTGAATAGTTTCACCATTTTGATTGGTGATGATTTCTACCACTTTTGTGATATCCGGATACACTTTCCCGATAAATCGATTCACTTTTGGTTTGGTAAAGACACCCCGTGCAATACGTTCAATTTCTTTCTTCTCAACCAAGCGAGAAAGCGTCTTATCAATCGCTGTACGAGATCCCAAAGTCAAAAAAGATTCGCTCGTAAATAACTCGCCTGGTTTATAGCCGTAAATGCGTTGCCTTATTGATTGTGAAATTGTCATGATTTTCCCTCTATGCAGAAGAGCTGCAAAAGAACATTGGAGAGTTCTATTTAGCAGAAAAAGTCATATATTTTCTGACACATTAACTCTAATATTGAACCAAATTCGCACAAAAATCAATCAAAAAAGCACCTTAGATCTTTACCAACCTCCACCAAACAGCGGCAACGCCATAATAAGCGCATCTTCCTTTCCGCCCGCAGTCGGGTAATAATTCTTGCGGATAGATACTTCATTGAAACCTAAGTTTTCATATAGGTGAATGGCAGATTGATTGGAGCGCCTCACCTCAAGCCAAAGTGTGTTTATCTGTTTTTCAGGCAATATATCGATAAGATAAGATAGCAGTGTCCTGCCATATCCCCGTGATTGATATTCAGGATGAATGGCAATATTAAATAGCGTGGCTTCATCCATAACGTATTGTGTTATTGCAAAGCCAATTATCCGGTCATTCAACGTCATTTTATAGTTGAGATAACGTTCTCCCTGATTGGAGTAAAAGGTTTTTTCACTCCACGGAAATGCATGGCTGGCCTGTTCTATTTGAAATGCAGCGGGAAGATCAATGTGAGTTAATAGAGAAATATTCTTCATAATGGTAAATTTGTTGCCAAAGAGCGCGTTTTGCATTCCCATCAAGAGATAAGTCATTTAATGCCGGGCTTCTCAAAGAAATCCCTTGTATTGATAAGGTAATATCAACCCCCAACAGCCAGCATGGGCAGCGGATTGATTCTGAAAGAAGTTCAACATCTTTTGCCGTGATGCAATATACCGATGAAGCCTCAATTCCCATGGCTGTGAAAATATCAGCAAACAATGAATGACTTAAGTCGATATGATCATGGGTAATGATCAATAGACGGGTTGAATCAGGGATGAGGACAGACAATTCTCCTTGCAAGGCCATTGGGCTACGCAAAACCCATTGGGTTATCCCCAATCGGGAAAGTAATCTGTCACGCTTCGTCATCGTGTTTTATTCCATCTGCCATAAAAAAATAACAGGTAACATATTATCAGAGGGCTTAACTCTGCGCCAATTGGCATGGTATCTCAATTTAGCCCAATGATATTTATACTTGATAAAGAGTTATAAGGAGCTATACATAGATGTCAGTATTAACACCGGCCAGCGAAGTTATCCTGCGCCATCATGAGCAATTCAGCTCTCATCACCTACTATTTGCCGGCGATCTTCAAGACAATTTAGCAACAGAAATCGAAGCTGCAAGTGTGCGAGTGCAGACGAATCAATATCATCACTGGCAATCTCTGATCCGCCAGCTCGACGACAATGCCAGATTTGGCCTGCTCGCTGACAGTGCATTCATCAAAGGGTGTGACACGCTGATTTATTACTGGCCAAAAAGCAAGCAAGAGGCTCGTTTCCAGCTGCGCAATCTATTTTCTGTCCTGCCTGTCGGTACTGATATCTTTATTGTGGGAGAAAACCGCAGTGGTGTACGCAGTATTGATAAGCTGATGGAAGGTATCGCGACTTTCCACAAAATCGATACTGCCCGCCGTTGTAGCCTGTTTTACGGTCAACTGAAAAGTCAGGTGCAATTTGATCAAAACAATTGGTGGAACAGCTATCAAGTGGGTGATATTACCATCAATACCCTGCCCGGCGTATTCAGCCAAGATGATTTGGATGTCGGCAGCCGCCTCTTGCTGTCAACTTTTGATGCCCCTATTTCCGGCAGCCTGCTGGATGTCGCATGTGGTGCTGGCGTACTGGCAACGGTTCTGGGTAAGAAAAACCCTGACTTATCCCTGACACTGAGCGATGTGAATGCCGCAGCCATTACATCCAGTAAGGCAACTTTGAAAGCCAATAAGCTGGAAGGTAAGGTTGTAACCAGTAATGTGTATTCCGCCATTGAAGAAAAATATGACTGGATAATCTCCAATCCGCCTTTCCATGATGGCCTGAAGACAACAATTACTGCCGCTGAAGATATGATCCGCATGGCGCCAGCTTATCTGAAGCCCGGCGGTAAGTTGCGGATCGTTGCCAACGCATTCCTGCCTTATCCGAACTTGCTGGACAGCGCTTTTGGCAATCATCAAGTCATTGCCCAAACAGGGAAATTTAAAGTGTATCAGGCAACGAAAAAATAATTCGTTCAGTAAGCATGTCTTCTGCCTGCTTTATATCCTATGGATTTCAAGTTGCATCGCGGCGGCAAGGGAACGCCCCCCAGGAGCATAGATAACTATGTGACTGGGGTAAGTGAGTACAGCCAACAAAGCGGCAACTTGAAAGACGACGGGTATAGTTTAATGAGCAGGCAATTTCCCCCGAATATCAACATGCCGATTTTTACACCAATCGCACAATTTTCCACTAAATAATGATTGACGCGAGCCATAAAATCTCTAGAATGCGCCTCCAGACTATCTGTTTAAGTGATGGTCTCTGTTTAAGTAACAGTATCTGATACATGCGAGGGTGGCGGAATTGGTAGACGCGCTAGCTTCAGGTGTTAGTGTTCTTACGGACGTGGGGGTTCAAGTCCCCCCCTTCGCACCAAATCAGATAATCAGCTTAAACAAATCAGATAAAGACAGTACCTGCGAGGGTGGCGGAATTGGTAGACGCGCTAGCTTCAGGTGTTAGTGTCCTTACGGACGTGGGGGTTCAAGTCCCCCCCTTCGCACCACTGTTTCATTATCTTTCTGTTTCTTTCCCTGGCCTTACTTTTCTGGTTTTACTTCCTGAGCTTTCCTTATCCAGCCTCTTTGCTTACCAAGCATTAGCCAACTGTCTGTGCATCAATTAATCGTCTGTGCGCTTCAAAAATATCCCAGATAACGTAAGGTACCGAATAAACTGCAAACAACGGCGATAACAGCAGGGATCAACAAGAAATGGCGTGTATGGCGATGTAACAAGAGTGCAAGTGTCAGAAGCATTGCTCCCTGAATACTTATTTTGAATTGCTCCATGCCTGCGCCTGCGATGATCAACATTGAGACAATTAGCGCTGACAGGCTTAAACTGGATAACAGCATTCCCCAGAACCCTGTCATGTTTTGCCAAAAAACGGGTTTCAAATTCTGCTTTACACGAGTCACAATAAACCGCCACCATAAATGATAATGATTACCAATATCATATATGATGACGGATTAATCACAACCTGAAAATAAGCCCTCAATCCATTTTTCTGATATCAAGCATTCATCAAACATCAAGAAAAATAAGCTGCTGGCTTATTTCCATGTTATTTTTTGTCGCTATCTTTTAAGCCCAGCGCATCACGTATCGTGAAGAACAGATCCGTCTGGTCAGTCAAACCCACAACATTGGCTGATTGTGGGCCATAAGCGGCAACACGCAACTGTGTCCCAGCATGCTCCTGCGCGTCTTTATCTTCTGATGTCGCATAATTGACAGTCATGATCCCGCCATCTTTAGTAATGAGAGAACGGGTTAAACCCGGTGATTCAATTTCAGGTTCGATAATCTGACTAGCATGCCCATGATCCCCAGTCACAATAACCAGAGTATCACCACGCTCTTTTGCAAATTTGAGGCCGACTTGAAGTGCTTTATCCAATAAAACAGTTTCACCAATCTGTGCACAAGGGCTAGCCTGATGATTCTGTTTATCAATCGAAGCACTTTCAACTAGCAGGAAAAAGCCATTTTCATTCTCTTTGAGTAAATCAATCGCTTTTTCTGTCATCTGATCTAATGCCGGTGCATTAGGATCTAACTTAGCATTTATTTCGCACTTTACGGGCGCTTCATTAATGTTACCGCGGTAAACCGCTTTTGGCCCTTGCCAAGCGACATCCATCGTTCCTGTATGGAACATACCCAATAGCGGTTTCTGTTGATTGGCTTCTTTCACGCTGGCCAATGATGCCGCGTCAGTCACCCATTGATAACCTTGCTCCAGTGCCTGTTCTTTCAGCGTTTTTCCGGCATTGGCACCAAATGCTGATTTTTGATCAAAATATTTTGCACCGCCCCCCATTGTTACATCAGCTCGAGCCACCAATAATTGCTCAGTAATTGAACCCTTTCCCCCATTTTCTAGTGCATTAACCGGGCATTTTTTCGATACTTCTTCTGGCCCATAGCACTTACGCTGTACCACATGTGCATACATAGATGCCGGTGTTGCATCTTGTACTATTGCTGTTGTTATATTCCCTGTTGCTTTGCCGTTCTTTTTAGCTAACTCTAAAATAGATTGCTGGGCTTGACCAAAGACATCAACTCCCACTGCGCCATTATAAGTTTTTACCCCTGTAGCAAAGGCAGTGGCAGAAGCAGAAGAATCGGTCGCGTAATTTGGCTTACGTGTTTTTTCATTCAGCGAATAATTTGTGTATTGTCCGGTAAATGGCAGCGCATCAATGCCCTTGAAGAATCCACCAGCCCCATGTGCATAATTACGTGCAATCGTAATTTCAGAATCTCCCATGCCATCACCAATGAACAAAATCACATTTTTAGCTTTGGTATTGCTCAGTGCAGCCTTAAGTGCTTCAGTCTGATCTTGAGTAAAGCGGCGGGCTCCGCCAAATTTAGTTATATCGCTTTGTGCTTCTCGCTGTTGTGCCATGATGATGTTTGAATCCTCTGCCCATGCAGGAACATTAGCTCCCAACATCAATGTGGTAACTACAGCAGCGAGTAAGTTTTTTTGATAAATGCGCGACATTGAATTTCCTTGTAACTTGTAATCAGATAAAGCAAAAGAAATCATCATCTTAAACTATAAGTATTATTGATATACCAAATAGTAGTTATTTGAATCTATAACGAAACGGTATTAATAAAAAATGAGCAAAGCATAACAATCTCAAGCCTCGCCCATAATCAATCAACATTATGATAATAAAAGATTTTATTGGTGACATCGTGAAGAAAAAGCACCGCTAAGATGAATAGAAAATCAAATAATTAAGCTTGTCTATAATTACAACATTTGAGATGATGCATGTACCTGCATTCTTTTGAGGTATTTATCTAATGAATTCTCAATTAATTTTATGGCATAAACTCCAGCATATTTTTGATTCAGCCGAAAATTTCGTGGCGAAACGTCTTCAGGGCAAACATAGCATTGGCATGTCTGAATATAGGGCATTGCACCTTCTCTCCTGCGCTCCAAAAAGTGAGTTACGGATGCAAGAACTTGCAAGCCTATTAAATTTGAATCAAAGCTCTGTTAGTCGGTTGGTAGAAAGGCTGGAACGCAATAACTATACATTCCGCGATATCTGCCCTGGTGATAAAAGAGGGATTTATACCGTACTGACCCCTACCGGGAAAGAAAAGTACATTGAAGTGAAATCAGAATATGAGGCTGCACTTCTCGAAGTATTGGAAGAACAAAAATCAGATCCTCTCAATAAAAAACTCATCGAAGCTATCTTCTCTGTCACCGACTCACAAGACAATCGGCCATCCTGAGATGGCCACAGAATCACTATTTCGCTTTCATCTGCTAATTTTCAACAAGTAACATTCAGCACTTACTGCTTTGGCAACTAAACTGTAAAAACGGGTGTAAGCCATTTGGAACAGGGAATTTTCTGACAACGAGTGACTGCCAGTCCAAAGGATCGCTCGCGAATAACCGATAACTATGTCGATAATCAAAGCCATGCGCAGCGGCCTCATCTCTGTCGACGGCAAACAGTACTTGCGAAACCCCCGCGTAAAGAGCGTTCATATAACACATGGCGCAAGGCTCTCCCGATGCCAAAAGCGTAGTGCCGTGAAGGTATGGAGTTCGCAACGAGCGGCATGCATCCCGTATTGCTTCAACTTCAGCATGTGCAGCAGGATCATGATTCTCACGGACTTGATTCACTCCGCGCCCGAAGACTTTGCCAGTTGCATCAACTACGAAGGCGGCAAACGGGATCCCTCCATCATGGACGTGCTCTGAAGAGAAAGTAACTACGTCCTTCATAAGCTGTATCAATCTGGTCGAAATGTCATTAGTCATCAAATCTCTCCCGAGCCATTGTATCGAATAGGGATAGGTATACACCTACATCAATGATATGTGCATCAAGCATGTGCATGACCCTTCTTTTTTGCTTGAAGGCTCGGGCTGTCTGCCAATTTCAACCAGACAACACCGATGATGATAACGGCCAGCCAGAATGACTGGAGCAGATTGAGCGGCTGGTTAAGCAAAATCTTACCGAAGGCCGCGGCACCCACTGCCCCAATGCCAGCCCAGACGGCATAGCCGATCCCGACATCAATGGTTCGCAGCGCGATGCTGAGCGCGTACAGTGTAAGCAGAAAGAAAACGATAGCTGAGATCGACCAATTCAATACAGTGAATGCCTGACTTCCTGCCACACAGAGTGCATAGCCGACTTCGAAAGCCCCGGCAAGCAGCAGCATTATCCATGCACGGCCATTATTTTCTTTCTTTGCGTCCGTTGTTACCATGTTGAACTCCTGAGTAAATGATGGTTGAAATTCATTGGATATAAATAACGTGATAACTTGCCAATATTTATACTGAATGCAGGCCGATAACCCCGCCGATAACAAGAAAGATACCGAGTGCTTTTTTCCAGTTCAGTCTCTGCCCAAAGAACAATGCCCCCAGAATGACAATCCCGACACCAGAAACCGATGTCCAAATAGCGTAACCAACACCAACATCAAACGTGAGAAGAGCAAGACTGAGGAAATAGGTCGCTAACGCGCCACTGATGAGGGTTGAGACTGTCCACCACAATCGGGTAAATCCCTTGGCGTTCCCGGCAGAAATCGCCACTATAATCTCGAAAATGACAGCTATACCTAGGTAAATCCAGTTCATGATAAATACTCCCCTATACGAGTGATGTTTATGCTTCTAATTGTTCAATTGCCTGCTTCAATGTGTCCAGAGATGGCACACCAGAGAGGACTTGCTCCCCAATCACAATGGTGGGAACAGAGCTGATTGCCATATCTTCTCTGGCATGGCGCAACGCTTCTTGATGGCGCTCAGAATAGAGGCCACTGTTCAATGCGTGCCGGGCTTCATTGGGATCCATTCCCACATCGGTGGCTAATTCGACCAAAACATCATGATTGCCGATGTCACGTCCTTCTTGGAAAAAAGCACGTAATACACGCATGGAATAGGCATGATCCAGCCCGTGATCTTGTGCCATGAGCAAAAGCTCCAATGCCTTATTCGTTCTGGGTTGAGGGGAAATAGAAGGCAGTTGGATCGGAACGCCAAGTTTTTCAGCAAGAGGATAGACGGAATCACGCCAAATTTTTGGCAGGTAAGGATCCTCAGGCCGCAATGTTGGGACAGGATCAGGACGTAGTTCAAATGCCCGCCAAGTGATGCGGATATCTCGCCCTTTGATGGCATCAGACAATAGGCGTTCTGCAAGTAGGCAATAGGGACAAACGTAATCGGAATAGACGGTTATAAAGGCCATTTCAGTTCCCTTTTATTTGTATGTGCATGCATAATATAGAAACAAGAGAGCGACCCGTCAATATAAATGCTTGCGCATGCATATAAACAATACGAATACCTCATTGCGCTAGAACATATGAAAAATCCTAAGATGTTAAATTAACTAAAAAATATGAAGTCATATGAAGCGAGAACAATAATAGAGCACATGATGGAGCCATTTCTCGGTGAAAATGAATGGGAAAGGGTTTGATTTAAATCGAAAATTTAGAGGATGGCATTGGAGAATTTAAAATCAGGGCTGGAAGCATTGCTCGTTTCAATAACTGGCTAAGTTGCCTCGCCTTAATTCCGACAAGGCAACTTCAAGTCTTTTAACTATCAATCAGCAGTTACATTATCAATAACGCATCATAACGGATTTCAGCTCCGTATAATGCTCAATGAAGGCGCTGCCAAATTCGCGCCCCATTCCAGACGATTTACTGCCACCAAACGGAACCGCGGGGTCGAGTAATGTGTGCATATTGATCCATAAAATACCCGTTTCAATGCGAGGGATCATTCGCATCGCTTTACTCAGGTCATTCGTCCACAAGCTGGCAGCCAGACCAAATGGTGTTGCATTCATCATGGCAACCAACTCTTCCTCATCATCGTAACTGAGGAAAGTACCAATCGGCCCGAATGTTTCTTCTTTCATTAACGTATCTTCGGTACTCTTTGCCCTCACTATCGTAGGTGCGACAAAAAATCCCGGCCCTTCCAGCGCATGGCCTCCGTGGACAATTTCACAACCTTCTTGCCGTGCTTTTTCAAACAAAGAGAGGATTTTTTCGTAATGCTCCCGGTTTGCCAATGGCCCCATTTCCGTTGATTCATCAAATGGTGAACCGATTTTCATTGCAGACAAACGCTCAGAGAGCCTTTCCAAAACAGCTTCCATATGAACGGATGGAATATAGAAACGTTCCGCCGCGGCACAGATTTGCCCTTGGTAGATGTATCCCGCTTCCAGTATGCCATCGACGATTTTTTCAACGCTCATATCTGGCAGGAAAGCCGCCGCGTTTTTGCCACCAAGCTCCAGTGTTGTGTGCTTGATTCCTTGTTCTAGCGCCGATTTCCCGACGTTCACTCCCGTCGGGACAGAGCCTGTAAAAGTCACCTTGGCACATTGGGGATGTTTAATCAGAGAAGCGCCGACCTGAGCGCCAGATCCATTGACGACATTGATCACACCATCCGGGATCCCCGCCTCTTTTGCCAGCTCAGCTATACGCAGCATGGTCAGGGGAGTATATTCACTGGGTTTAAGCACAATGGTACACCCACTGGCTAATGCCGCACCCAATTTCCAGATGGCGATCATAATGGAAAAATTCCACGGAATAATGCCAACCACAACCCCGACAGGTTCACGGCGGGTAAAGGCGCTATATTTTTCCCCTTTGAATGATGGCAATGAAACATTCAGTGTTTCTCCACTGATTTTGCTCGCCCACCCGGCAAAGTAGCGCAGGTAATCACTGGATGCCCCAATATCCAGCGCACGGGATAATTGAATCGGTTTACCGGAACATAAACTTTCCAGTTGTGCCAATTCCTCCCCATTTTTTTGCAATAAATCGGCTAGCCGACTCAGGCAGTTTCCCCGTTCGATGGGAGAAGTCTGCTCCCATATTCCGTGAAAAGCGTCCGAAGCGGCTTGCATTGCCTGATTAACCTCATTTTCCCCTCCTTGATTGACCGTCGCGATAACCTTTCCAGATGCAGGATTCGTCACGGAGAAAGTGGGGTTTTCCTGGCTGAGAATTGAGACTCCATTAATATAGTGACCATGAGAACGTTGCAAAAAAGTTGTAACGCACTCCAACAAATTAACTTCACTCATTATCTTCTCCTATCTAGCCAGACAGTTGCCCATTTACACAAGCCATATAATGTTTGACGAAGCGCTCACCGGTGATTTCCCACAATACCTCAGTTCCTTTTGCCGCAAACCAAGAGTCGCCTTGATGATATTCAACCGTCTCTCCGGTTTTCACATTCGTCAGTTTTACTGAGCCTTCATGCACCGTTGCCATTTCATCGAAGGGATAGGTCATTTTAAATTTACCCTTGGTGCAGGCGAAAATACCGCAGGTCAAATTATCCGCAGGCTCCCCATGTATCATCGCTCCGCTCGCCTGTGGGTCTCCCTCCACCACAATAGAACCAAGATTGGTGACACTGCCAAATGGCATTAATTCAGGAAGTGCTTTATCTAACAATAATGGCTTTATCATGACTTTCTACCTTTTAGTTTTTTTACCGTTCAAACAGTATGTTGCAAACAAAACTGTTAAAAATGGAGAAAAGAGAACACTGGGCAGGAATAAAATTAAAGACGCCCCGTCCAATAACCTGAAACCTGATGCCAAATCTTGCCGGCAGATAAAAGGACATTCCTCAATTCATCTTTGCCAATAATATTGAGATGCGGGATTGAGCTCAGCAGTGAATAACGATCAGATCCCTCGCTCATGCCTTCTGCCAGAACCTTGCAGATAATGTGGCTCGGTGTCACACCAAAACCTGAATAACCTTGAACATAGAACACATTGTCGTGATTAGGCAGGGAACCAATTTGCGGGAATAAATTAGCGCTGCAAGCCATCGGGCCGCCCCATGCCAATTCTATTTTTACATCTTTCAGGTAGGGGAAGGTTTTCAGCATGATATTGCGGTTCCAGGCTTTTAAATCGGAAGGCATATATTCAATAAGCTGCGTCGCACTACCATATAACAGGCGGTTTTCTTTGGTCACACGGTAGTAATCAATGATAGGGCCAATATCGCTGTAAGCCCCGCGAATCGGGCTGATCCTTTCGATAAGCTCATCTGACAGCTCTTCTGTCATTAGCTGGAAGGCGTAAGTATTGATCGTTTTTCTATAAATAGTCGGCTCAAGCCCATTCAAGAATGAATCACATGCCCACAGCATTTTACTGGCACGGACTGATCCCATTGCGGTACGCACTGTGACTCTCGGGCCATATTCCACATTCAAAACCTGGCTGTTTTCGAAAATCTTAACGCCATATTCTGTTACTGCCTTGGCTTCGCCCAACATTAGATTAAGTGAATGAACATGCCCGCCTCCCATATGTTTTATTGCACAGGTATAGCGTTCTGAACCGATGACTTTTTTAACATCAGCACCGGTATAAAGCTCAATTTCTTCATCAGGTAAAGCCGAGCGAAATTCTTTCAACCAACTCTGCAATGTTTTTTCATGGCGTGCATTCCAGCCAAGATAGGCATATCCACGGCAAAAATCAGCCTGAATATCATATTTGGCGATTCGGTCACGAATGATCCCGGCTCCCATGCTGCTGATTTTGAATATTGTTTCTAAGCCTTTGTCACCGACATGACGCCTGATCCTTTCTATATCATGACCAATCCCTGTCATAACCTGCCCACCATTGCGGCCTGTACCGCCGTACCCCAATGTCCGGCCTTCTAAGATCGCAATATTCGTGATGCCTTTTTCAGCGAGTTCCAACGCTGTATTGATACCGGAAAAACCGCCACCAATGATAACAACATCAACATCCAGATCTTCTTTCAGTATTGGGAAGCGAAGATCATATTTCTTAGTTGCCGCATAGTATGTCAATGAATCTATTTCATTATTCATGTTATACCCCGTGAGCATCTGCTTTTGCCCTTGACGGTTGCAGATAACAGCCGTGTCACCCTGCATGTTCAAGAGCGTTTACCATATCCATTGAATATTGGTTATTTCGGTGTATCAACAAAACACCGAAGAAAAATATTAATAAGTTAATAAAATTGCATTAAACAATCATGCTTATCTCGACTTAACGGTATATATATGAATCATATGTATCTAAAATGCTCAATTTATTTATTGTTTATATGTTAATCAAATCACAATTAATAAGGACTTAATTAATAATTAATAGTTTTCTCGTTGTAGTTTTGTGATGGTTTCCCGAGGAATTTTTCTGGCAATGGATTATTCTAAAAATAGATATTTACATTTAGTCACCAAGAGATGAGTCACTAAAAATTACTAGAATAAACAGTTGGTTGAGATACCCAATGAATTTCAAAATGTGGCACATCGGCAGGGAAACAAATTTGCCCGGCCAATAAAGCGACAACTTGAAAAACGACAGGTATAAGAGGAGTAAACATGCTGCCGAAGAAAATTATCCTTGATTGTGATCCTGGGCATGATGATGCCATTGCCCTCCTGCTTGCTCACGGAAATCCTGATATTGAACTACTGGCTGTGACAACCGTTGTTGGCAATCAGCTTCTCGAAAAAGTGACCCACAACGCGCTTTCCGTCGCCCGTATCGCCAATATTCACAATGTTCCTTTTGCCGCAGGGTGTCATCGGCCACTTGTCCGGGAAATCAAAACTGCACCGGATATTCATGGCGAAACGGGCTTGGATGGCCCGATTTTGCCTGAGCCGACGATGAAATTAGATCCCCGCCATGCCGTGGATTTAATCATTGATGTCATTATGGAAAACCCACCCAAAACTGTGACCTTAGTTCCGACGGCTGGTTTAACCAATATCGCGATGGCAGCCCGCAAAGCGCCGCAGATTGTTGAGCGAGTAAAGGAAATCGTATTAATGGGAGGTGGCTATCACAAAGGCAATAGAAGTGCTGTTGCAGAATTCAATATCGTGATCGACCCAGAAGCTGCACACATTGTTTTTAATGAAAAATGGCCGCTGACTATGGTCGGTTTAGATCTTACGCATCAGGCTCAAGCGACACCTGATATTATTGAGGCAATTTCCCAGATTAAAACGCGTCCCGCTCAATTCGTTTTGGATGCACTGAAATTTTACGGTGACAGATACCGTGAACACCAAGGATTTGGCTACCCTCCCGTGCATGACCCTTGTGCAGTCGCCTATGTTATCGACCCTGCTGTGATGACAACCCAAAAAGTTCCTATCGATATCGAACTGACAGGAGCCTTAACAACGGGGATGACTGTCGCTGATTTTCGTTATCCACCACCAGCAGATTGCCATACCCAAGTGGCGGTTAAGCTAGATCATGCCAAATTCTGGCAACTGGTCATTGATGCTTTAAAAAACATTGGTGAAACAACCTATTGATGATTTCCTTTGGTCATTAAGGCCGTGTTTACTCGATGATGACCAAAGGTATCTTTACCCGACCAACCGAATTCCCATCAGCACAGCACTGCATAAGATTAGAAACAGCGTGGCATATTGAAATACTTTGTCAGGCAATTGCTTCAATAAATAATTAGCAAAAGGGATCCCCAACAAAGAACCAATAAACAAAATCAGCGCTAATTTCCAATCAGTATGGCCACCTTGAGCGTAAGCAAAAGCAGATGTACCTGACAGTAACATCGTGACAAAAAGAGAGACTCCAATGGCTTGTTTGATATTCATCTGCGCATAGCGCAGCAAAAATGGCAACACAACTATTCCCCCTCCAACGCCGGTCGCCCCCAACAATAATCCTGCCCCTGTACCGGGCAACAAAAGGGGTTTCATCAAGCCAGATTTTGGGATCGTGTCCATCATGGGTTTCTCTGGCCCGCGTATTCGACAATAAAAAAGATACAGGGAAAACAGAATAGCCAATACGACCAACAGATTGATCCCCCATTCAATTTCCATCTGATTATAGCTTGAGTGGCTTAAGGCGGTAACGCCATAACTTGCCAGCACCGTACCGGGTATCATGATCAAAAGAATCATCAAAGATTGGCGCAGAGGAATATTTCCCATGCGAAAGTGCATGTATGATGATGATATTTTCATCAACATGGATAGAAGATTAGCCGTAGCGACAGCAGCCAGTGCATCCAACCCAAAAAAATAGGTCAGGACAGGTAAGACTATCACGCCGCCACCAACGCCGGTCGTGCTGATAATCAAACCAATAACTGCACCAACTGCAAGCTCAGAAATTAATAGCATTATTTTATTTCCAGCCGGAATTGAATTGAAACTCACCAGTTAACGAAGCATTTTCCACATAATATTGCAAAAGGACATATCGTATTCAAAAAAAGAATATGCATGAATATGAATATCGTTGCCTTGTTACAACAGATTCACAATGGATGGGAATGAATCCCCCGGAGGGCAGATAACCGTATGCTCTAAAAACGGTGGCCGGGGCAAGTGAGTATCATTAACAAAGATGCGACTTAAAAAACGGCGGGAAAATTGTTGGTTGATGGTTTTTAATGGGGAGGAAACAGGGTTTCAAAATCAAATAGTTCTTTCAATTCAACTTGTAGCCCATTGGCAATCACATAAATAATTTCTAAAGTAGGATTTCTTACACCTCGCTCAATCCCGCTGACGTATGTGCGATCTAACCCGCATTTATCAGCAAAAGCTTCCTGTGACATCCCTGCCGCTTTCCTGAGATCTCTAATTCTTTGCCCAAAAAGGGATCTGATGTTGTTCGATGTTTTCATCCGATAAGTATCGATTCGTGTTACTTATCCGACCACGGACTATGAGTCACGTTTCAATCTGAGTTATGCTATGATATGTGACTTATAGTCTACTGGTTAATAACTTACTTTTTAATTGAAAAAACGATAGATAATTGGAGATATTAAGGATGGAAAAAAAAGACTGGCATTCCGCCGATATTATCGCTGAGTTAAAAAAACGTGGAACAACGTTGTCAGAAGTATCGCGGGCAGCGGGACTTGCATCTTCAACCCTTGCCAATGCATTACAGCGACACTGGCCAAAAGGGGAACGTCTTATCGCAGCAGCATTGGAGCGCACGCCAGAAGAAATATGGCCCTCGCGCTATGAAGGAAAATAACCATAAATAGAACCCAGCCTTAGCTGGGTTCATTTATCCGCACATTTATCAGCACTTAACTGGCTAACTTTAACCCAATAATACCGGCAACAATCAGAACGAGGCTAAACACTCTGGCAATGTTTGCTGATTCTCCCAAAAACATAATGCCAAAAATAGCTGTACCAACTGCGCCAATGCCTGTCCACACTGCATATGCCGTGCCTGCCGGTAAATTTTTCATGGCATAAGCCAATAGCCCCACACTGACAATCATTGCACTTAACGTAATGACACTCGGTATAAGGCGCGAAAAACCTTGAGAATATTTCAGACCGACAGCCCACACGACTTCCAACAAACCCGCAATAAGGAGGATAAACCAAGACATGCTTTTCCCTTTATCAGATGACAAATGGGGCCGTCCCCAGTGAGTTGGCGTGTATTCGGGTCGTCCCGAATAACGATAAGAAATGAAAGGAAAGTATAACCATCCAGGCTAATGGCTTCAATAATGGCAAGCAAAGTTCTACAACAAAAAAACCGCGCCCCCTAGACGAAGAGGCCGCGGTTTTTTAAAATAATAGGTGCGGTTATTTCACGCGAGATACGTATTCGTTAGAACGGGTATCAACTTTGATAACTTCACCAATCTGAACAAACAAAGGTACTTTTACCACTGCGCCTGTGCTCAGGGTTGCTGGTTTACCACCAGTACCAGCAGTATCGCCTTTCAGGCCTGGATCGGTTTCAACCACTTCCAGTTCAACAAAGTTTGGTGGAGTTACAGCGATAGGACGGCCATTCCACAGAGTCAGAATACATTCTGCCTGATCGATCAGCCATTTTGCATTTTCACCAACCGCTTTCTCATCCGCAGCAAGCTGCTCGAAAGTTTCGTTGTTCATGAAATGCCAAAATTCGCCGTCGTTGTACAAATAGGTCAGGTTCATATCCATGACATCTGCACTTTCAACGGAATCTGTTGATTTAAAAGTTTTTTCCAGCAGTTTACCGGAAATCAGTTTACGAATACGGACACGGGCAAACGCTTGACCTTTACCTGGTTTAACAAATTCACTGTCAAGAATAGCGCACGGCTCGCCATCTAACATGATTTTAAGACCTGAACGGAATTCATTGGTACTATAAGTAGCCATGGAGATCCTCTAATTTTTAACAAAATGGCATAGCCAAAAAATGGCACACATTATAACCCACATTCACCCTGTCAGAGAAGTCTGGCTACAACAACTTGCGGATGTTATTACTGATCCCAATGAGTTGTTGCAATTATTGTCCTTGGACGCGCATGCCATACTGAAAGAAGGTAATGGGGCAAAGCGTTTATTTCCTTTACGTGTGCCAAAAACATTTGCAGCACGAATGAAAAAAGGAGATCCACGCGATCCCCTGTTATTGCAAGTCCTGACCGCCCGGGAAGAGTTTGTCACGACGCCCGGTTTTTCCACCGATCCATTAGATGAACAACAGAGTGTTGTTCCCGGATTGCTGCATAAATATCGCAACCGGGCCTTGCTATTGGTAAAAGGAGGGTGTGCGGTCAATTGTCGTTATTGTTTCCGCCGTCATTTTCCTTACGAAGATAATAAAGGCAACAAAAACAACTGGCAGATTGCGCTGGAATATATCGAACAACACACCGAGTTAAATGAGATTATATTTTCCGGTGGTGATCCGCTGATGGCCAAAGATCATGAGCTGGATTGGCTCATCAGCCGCATTGAGTCTATCCCCCACATTAAACGGCTGCGGATCCATACCCGGTTACCCGTAGTGATCCCCGATCGCGTCACACCTTCACTCTGTGATCGCTTGGCACAGTCCCATTTGCAAGTCATCATGGTTACGCATATCAACCATGCGAATGAAATTGATGATACATTCCGGGAAAGTATGTCGCGGCTAAAACAGGCAGGTGTAACGCTTTTGAACCAAAGCGTGCTGCTGCGTGATATCAATAATGATGCCGATACACTGGCAGATTTGAGTAACGCGCTTTTCGATGCGGGCATCTTGCCTTACTACATCCATGTTTTGGATAAAGTTCAAGGCGCAGCCCATTTTCTTGTGGACGATGAAGAAGCAAGAGCGATCATGCGGGAACTATTGACCAAAGTCTCTGGTTATCTGGTTCCAAAACTGACGCGGGAAATTGGTGGGGAGCCGAGCAAAACACCGTTGGATTTAGGGCTAACCCAAGGCTAGCACTCTTTCTTGAACGGGCGAATGGCCGATTTAACTCACCGTCATCACTGACGAACACCTATACCCAATGGATTTCAAGTTGCATCGCGGCGGCAAAGACTGAGTTCCGGTGAAAGGCATCCCCAGAAGCATAGATAACCGTAATTTTATAAAAACGGTGACCGGGGTGAATGAGTGCAGCCAACAAAGCGACAACTTGAAAGACGAAGGGTATAAATGGGCAGCGCACAGAAGCCAAATATGTATATGTAACAACATTAGATGTTACAAAGTATTCTTCTGAGCATTGCCCAAACAGCATTTTCACCAACCCCATCGATATTTTTCATCCACATACAGATAGCAGTGCTGCCTCACCTACGGGGTTATTTTATTGCTCATTCGTTGATGACTAAGGGCACTTATAGACTTGGCCTGCCATCTTGCTATCCAGCGGGACAAAACTGCCCAGTAAATTTTCAGATGGGCTGTTTGCGCCATAAATGACATTACCGCCCAATTCAGCCGCTTTATTGCGTAAATCATTTGCGGCACTGCGCATTGAGCTGCTTTCATTACTCACGCCATTAAGCCAGTTGCTCTGGGTGCCGATAACCTCACCCAACCGCTGACACTCGCTGCCTGGTTGATCATCCACAAAACGCACATTCGCGCCCGCAGAAGTCAATTGATGATTAGTGGTACACCCTGCCAACAACAATACGGATATACCGAGCCACATTTTAATTCGCATATCTTTCCTCATTGGTTATAGAAACGTCTACCATGATGATAAATATACCCTTTTGAAGGCAATTAAGACAAAAAAATCATAACCACCCGAATAG